>NZ_MIIZ01001410.1:0-357 GCF_001743005.1 Shigella sp. FC1967
TTTTACTACCACAATTTGCCTGTTTATCCTTTCGGAGACCGGGCTAAGTCCGAGTCAATCAAGTGGTGCATTTGGGTTAATGTCGTTGGCTGGTATTTAATGAGAACGTGACAAGCGCCTCTCACGTTGCTAAGATTGGATTGCGACGTCTAATCTGAGCAACGAATGCACAAGATTTAGAGTACCAGAGCCCCTGTGATGCTGTCACGGGGGCTTTGTTACATCTGGAGCTTGGTAAACCTCATAAATTCAATTCGCAACGCTCGCCGCAAGGCGTGAACTTGTTTCACGTCGAGGAAGCGGAATTTCTCGAAAGCCTTATACTGTCTCCGTTCACACATGATCGGAGGGTGTCTC
>NZ_MIIZ01001411.1:0-356 GCF_001743005.1 Shigella sp. FC1967
GCCAGTTGCTTTGAACCCAAACCGACCGGCCCGATTCTGAACCGTATCTCCATGCTTCACGACACTGAACACTGGCTGGTTCCGGTTGCCACCAAAAAAAGGTGACTGCCGGGTTTACGCCGGGTATTGCTTCCAGAGCCATCGAAATAGCCAAGGACGCTTCCCCGCGCAATGTCTTGACGCTCCTTTCCATTGGCGGCCTTGTAGGCCATCGAGGAGCTCATATCAACCAGGATGTGAACCGCCGTATTAGGGCGTTTCTTGGCTTCCGGCTTGAGGAATACGCGGGTATCACCCGTCACTACACGATGTAGTTTCCGAGCATCCACACGCTTCCCTGATCGTTGGTTACGGTG
>NZ_MIIZ01001412.1:0-355 GCF_001743005.1 Shigella sp. FC1967
AAAGTAGTCTGATATGTAAGTAATAAGCAAAAAAAAGAAATCAATACAATGAATAAGATAGTAAATCTTGGGCTAGGATTACTTTTTTTTATCACTACCATTTGCTTCAACATCAGCAGATATAAAACTAGAATATGGAGTAAATCTTATCGATTTTAATGGCGATGGGGTTCTGATGTTGTGATTAAATCTAGACGCTCATTTAAATGATTCACCGCCTGTTGATATGGTCCGTTTATATTAAGGGAAACGACCAAAAGTAGTCTGATATGTAAGTAATAAGCAAAAAAAAGAAATCAATACAATGAATAAGATAGTAAATCTTGGGCTAGGATTACTTTTTTTTATCACTACC
>NZ_MIIZ01001413.1:0-355 GCF_001743005.1 Shigella sp. FC1967
GGGTTGTAAAGTACTTTCAGCGGGGAGGAAGGTGATAAGGTTAATACCCTTATCAATTGACGTTACCCGCAGAAGAAGCACCGGCTAACTCCGTGCCAGCAGCCGCGGTAATACGGAGGGTGCAAGCGTTAATCGGAATTACTGGGCGTAAAGCGCACGCAGGCGGTCAATTAAGTCAGATGTGAAAGCCCCGAGCTTAACTTGGGAATTGCATCTGAAACTGGTTGGCTAGAGTCTTGTAGAGGGGGGTAGAAGTTCCACGTGTAGCGGTGAAATGCGTAGAGATGTGGAGGAATACCGGTGGCGAAGGCGGCCCCCTGGACAAAGACTGACGCTCAGGTGCGAAAGCGTGGGG
>NZ_MIIZ01001414.1:0-355 GCF_001743005.1 Shigella sp. FC1967
GCCAGTTGCTTTGAACCCAAACCGACCGGCCCGATTCTGAACCGTATCTCCATGCTTCACGACACTGAACACTGGCTGGTTCCGGTTGCCACCAAAAAAAGGTGACTGCCGGGTTTACGCCGGGTATTGCTTCCAGAGCCATCGAAATAGCCAAGGACGCTTCCCGCGCAATGTCTTGACGCTCCTTTCCATTGGCGGCCTTGTAGGCCATCGAGGAGCTCATATCAACCAGGATGTGAACCGCCGTATTAGGGCGTTTCTTGGCTTCCGGCTTGAGGAATACGCGGGTATCACCCGTCACTACACGATGTAGTTTCCGAGCATCCACACGCTTCCCTGATCGTTGGTTACGGTG
>NZ_MIIZ01001415.1:0-355 GCF_001743005.1 Shigella sp. FC1967
CCGTGTCTCAGTCCCAGTGTGGCTGATCATCCTCTCAGACCAGCTAGAGATCGTCGCCTAGGTGAGCCATTACCCCACCTACTAGCTAATCCCATATGGGTTCATCCGATAGCGCAAGGTCCGAAGAGCCCCTGCTTTGGTCCGTAGACATCATGCGGTATTAGCCACCGTTTCCAGTAGTTATCCCCCTCTATCGGGCAGATCCCCATATATTACTCACCCGTCCGCCGCTCGTCAGCAAGAAAGCAAGCTTTCTCCTGTTACCGCTCGACTTGCATGTGTTAGGCCTGCCGCCAGCGTTCAATCTGAGCCATGATCAAACTCTTCAATTAAAAGTGTTTGATGCTCAAAGAAA
>NZ_MIIZ01001416.1:0-354 GCF_001743005.1 Shigella sp. FC1967
AATTCTGTTTTATTACCCGTCACTCACCCTTCAACGGCTCGTCACCAGTAATTATCAATCTTAAACAAGCTTACTTCATCGTTTCGTCTCTCTGACAAAACACCTTCGGTGTGTCAGGTTAAGCCTCACGGTTCATTAGTACTGGTTAGCTCAACGTATCGCTACGCTTACACACCCAGCCTATCAACGTCTTAGTCTTAAACGCTCCTTTAGGTCACTCAAGGTGACAGGGAAGACTCATCTCGAGGCAAGTTTCCCGCTTAGATGCTTTCAGCGGTTATCTCTTCCGCACTTAGCTACCGGGCAATGCCATTGGCATGACAACCCGAACACCAGTGGTGCGTTCACTCCGGT
>NZ_MIIZ01001417.1:0-354 GCF_001743005.1 Shigella sp. FC1967
TTTTTTGCTATTAAGAAATTGAATGATGTGCTTATTGTTTAAAATTGGCTGTTCATCGCCAGTTAAAGCTCCTGAGGGCAACACATCTAAACTCTGTGGTACATCACTGATAATCACTCGGTGATTCTTCTTAAATTGCTCGAGTAATTCAGCACCCGGTTTAAGTAACACAACACCCAGTTCTTTTTGAATATACGGCGTTAACAGTAACTTCATGCACTCACCCGCTTATTCAGCATCACCATACGGATCAATTCATCCGTTTTACTCTCAAAGAAGTGCGGTTGGGTTTCACGAGGATTATTAGGGCTGGTCATATTCTTCCCAAACTGACAACCTCTTGCCGTAACAGAC
>NZ_MIIZ01001418.1:0-354 GCF_001743005.1 Shigella sp. FC1967
GGGTTGTAAAGTACTTTCAGCGGGGAGGAAGGTGATAAGGTTAATACCCTTATCAATTGACGTTACCCGCAGAAGAAGCACCGGCTAACTCCGTGCCAGCAGCCGCGGTAATACGGAGGGTGCAAGCGTTAATCGGAATTACTGGGCGTAAAGCGCACGCAGGCGGTCAATTAAGTCAGATGTGAAAGCCCCGAGCTTAACTTGGGAATTGCATCTGAAACTGGTTGGCTAGAGTCTTGTAGAGGGGGTAGAAGTTCCACGTGTAGCGGTGAAATGCGTAGAGATGTGGAGGAATACCGGTGGCGAAGGCGGCCCCCTGGACAAAGACTGACGCTCAGGTGCGAAAGCGTGGGG
>NZ_MIIZ01001419.1:0-354 GCF_001743005.1 Shigella sp. FC1967
CCCGAGACTCAGTGAAATTGAACTCGCTGTGAAGATGCAGTGTACCCGCGGCAAGACGGAAAGACCCCCGTGAACCTTTACTATAGCTTGACACTGAACATTGAGCCTTGATGTGTAGGATAGGTGGGAGACTATGAAGTGTGGACGCCAGTCTGCATGGAGTCAACCTTGAAATACCACCCTTTAACGTTTTGATGTTCTAACCTAGGTCCATAATCTGGATCGGGGGACCGTGTCTGGTGGGTAGTTTTGACTGGGGCGGTCTCCTCCTAAAGAGTAACGGAGGAGCACGAAGGTTGGCTAAGCATGGTCGGACATCATGCGGTTAGTGCAAAGGCATAAGCCAGCTTGACT
>NZ_MIIZ01001420.1:0-12564 GCF_001743005.1 Shigella sp. FC1967
GCTATCAATAAGAGGTACAGCGATATTGGCAAGTAATACAGAGAAAGCGACGGCATCGGGATATCCGCCATAAACACGAATAATAAAAACTAATTATGTACAAGAAAAAGAAAAAGCTCGATATTTTGAATTAAAAATTATCGAGCTTTTAATAAAAATGCAGAATATATTTATTTGGCTTAAATTAATAACTAAATAGCTTCTTCGTCTTGTTCACCAGTACGAATACGAATAACACGATTCACATCAAAGACAAAAATCTTACCATCACCAATTTTACCTGTTTGTGCCGTTGTCATAATAGTCTCTACACAGGTTTCAACAATCTCATCAGAGACAACAATTTCAATCTTCACTTTAGGTAAAAAGTCGACCATGTATTCAGCGCCGCGGTAAAGCTCAGTATGCCCTTTTTGGCGACCGAAACCTTTCACTTCTGTTACGGTCATTCCCGTGATACCCACTTCGCCGAGCGCTTCTCTTACATCATCTAATTTAAACGGCTTAATTATCGCTTCAATTTTTTTTCATCGTATTATCCTGCTATTACCAGTTGTGGCGACCAAAACCGCTTGTAATTGGGTATCTGCGATCTTTACCAAAATTACGACTTGTAATACGTGGCCCAACAGGGGCTTGACGTCGCTTATATTCATTAATATCGACTAATTTTATCACTTTACGGACTGTCGCTTCATCAAATCCGACTGCAACTAAATCAGATACAGATTTATCTTGTTCAACATAACCTTCAAGAATAGCATCCAGAATGTCATAAGGAGGTAAATTATCTTGGTCTGTCTGTCCCGGTGCAAGTTCTGCTGATGGTGGCCTATCAATAACACGCTGAGGAATAGCGGGTGAAAGTGTATTACGATATTTAGAAAGTTCAAAAACTAACGTTTTAGGTACATCTTTTAGTACATCAAAACCACCCGCCATATCACCATACAATGTGGAGTATCCCACGGCTGATTCACTTTTATTGCTTGTCGTTAACACTAAACGGCGACGTTTATTCGACATTGCCATCAAAATAACAGCACGACAACGTGCTTGTAAATTTTCTTCGGTAGTATCTGCCGCGGTATCTTTAAAAATAGGGGCAAGCTGAGTCATAAAAGCATCAAACATGGGTTCAATGGAAACCGTATCAAACTCAACACCTAATAAATCTGCTTGTTCTTTTGCGTCATGAATACTCATTTCTGAAGTATAACGAAATGGCATCATAACAGCCTGAACACTCTCTTTTCCTAAGGCATCAGCCGCGATAGCAACCGTTAATCCAGAATCAATACCACCAGATAATCCAAGAATTGCACCTTTAAAACCGTTTTTAATGACATAATCACGTGTTGCAAGCACTAACGCTTGATAAACTTGCGCTAAAGGTGAAAGTTCTGGCGCAGGATCTTCCATCGGAATAATATTTAATTCGTCAAATTCAACGATGGTAGTTTGCTCATCAAATGCGGCTAAACGATGCGTAATAGTACCGCGTTCATCAAATACTTTTGAACAACCATCAAACACCAACTCATCTTGACCACCAATTTGGTTAAGATAAATCACAGGAAGATGTGTTCTTTGGCAATGTTCTTTAATGAGTTGTGTACGAACATGGGGTTTTTCACGGTTATAAGGAGATGCATTAATAGATAGAACGAGATCAGCACCTGCTTGCTTTAATGCATCGATAGGTTCATTGATCCAAATATCTTCACAAATTAACAAACCTAGATGGTAGCCTTTAAATGGTACCACACAGCGCTCATTGCCTTGTTGAAAATAACGCTTCTCATCAAACACACCATAATTAGGTAATTGCTGTTTGAAATAACGCGCTTGTAATTCACCTTTATAGAAAAATGAAAGTGCATTGTAAATTTTGCCGTTTTGCCACCAAGGATGTCCAACAACAATCGCCGTTTTTTTACTTGCTTGTTCTAAACGCGTAAGTTGTGTTTCACAACGCTGTTGGAAATCAGGACGAAATAGCAGATCTTCAGGAGAGTAACCGCATAAAGCCAATTCAGAGAACATGACTAAATCAGCCTCTTCTTGTGCTTTAACGGTAGATAACATGCGTTCGCAGTTACCTTCAATATCGCCAACAACCCAATTAAGTTGAGCCATGGCGAGTTTTAGTTTACGACTCATAACAATTAGTCTCTCCGCTATCTTCCGCATAAAAGGAAAGTTAGTTTAAAAATATATTCGTTATCTGAAAAGGTTATTCTTTAAAATCATTCGCATCTAGCTCATGACGAGATAACAATTTGTAAAACTCAGTTCGATTACGCCCAGCCATACGAGCGGCTTGGGTCACATTGCCCTTTGTCATTTGTAAAAGCTTTCTCAAATAGGTCATTTCAAAATGCCCTCTAGCTTCTGCAAATGTAGGCAGTGCTGTATTTTCACCTTGTAATGCCTGTGTTACAAGCGCTTCACTAATCACGGGTGCCGTTGTTAACGCAACACATTGCTCAATCACATTAACCAATTGGCGCACATTACCCGGCCAACTTGCTGTCATTAAGCATTTCATCGCATCGGTTGAAAAGCTTCGAACAAAAGGTTTATGACGTTTGGCAGACTCTCTCAATAAGTGATTAGCAAGAATAGGAATATCTTCGGCCCTCTCACTTAATGTCGGAATACGTAAATTAACCACATTTAAACGATAGAACAGATCTTCACGAAATTCATTACGTTCCATCGCTTTAGGTAAATCACGATGCGTTGCAGAAAGAATACGTACATCAATATCAATATCGCGGTTACTGCCTAATGGGCGAACTTTTCGCTCTTGTAAAACACGTAATAACTTAACTTGCAATGCCATTGGCATATCGCCAATCTCATCTAAAAATAATGTGCCACCTTCAGCGGCCTGAAACAGACCTTCACGACTACTCACCGCGCCTGTAAAAGCGCCTTTCGCATGACCAAATAATTCAGACTCGAGTAGTTGCTCTGGTAAAGCACCACAGTTAATGGCGATAAAAGGTTTTTTTGCTCTAGGACTTGCGCGATGGATAGCTTGAGCAAGCACTTCTTTCCCCGTACCACTTTGACCATTGATAAGTACACTCACATCTGATTGGGCGACGAGTTTTGCTTGCTCTAATAAACGTAGCATTTGCGGGCTACGTGTTACGATATCTTTTGACCATTCCTCATCTGAAACAATCGTCACAAGCTCAAGAGCTTCATCAATCGCTTTATACAGTGCGTCTCTATCAACCGGTTTGGTTAAAAAGCTAAATACCCCTTGCTGTGTTGCCGCTACCGCATCAGGAATAGAGCCATGAGCAGTAAGAATGATAACAGGCATACCGGGTTGTTGACGTTGTATTTCAGCAAACAATGCCATGCCATCCATTTCATCCATTCGGAGATCACTAATAACAAGGTCTATTTTTTCTTTTAAGAGAAGTTTTAGTGCTTCTTGTCCACTTTCAGCGGTGAAGATATGAAAACCTTCACTTGTTAATCGCATACCAAGTAACTTTAATAACCCAGGATCGTCATCGACAAGTAAAAGATTTGCTGATTTATGGCCAGCCATGCACATTCTCCTTATTTAGAACCTGCTTCAGTCGGTTTTGAGCTTTGTGTGTCAGTATCCGTTTTGACAGGTTCTGGTTTTACCGCCTCAGGTTTCGTAGATTCAGTTTTCGTAGATCCTGATTTTGAAGGCTCTGGTTTAACCACTGTTGCAGAAGGTTGTTTTTCCTCGCCCTTTGACTTATCTGTTATCGATTGCGTCGAAACAGGTTTTTCAGTCGTTTTTTCAACCTCGGGTTTTTCGGTAGTCGGTTTCTCTGTATTTACTGTTTCGGTTTCCGCAGAGGTTGCGGGTGCGCTCTCGGCTAAATCTTCATTTTGCGATAGCGAATCAACAGAGCTACTCTGTTTTCTATTCGATAACTGACGTTCAATTTGGGTAAGGCTTTCAAGCTTTTTCAGGGTCACATTCAGTTCATGCTGTAACACACTATTTTCTTTTCTTAGCGTATCAATTCTATTATCCGTATCTGTGGTTAAACGACGATAACGACTTTTTTTCTTCTGCTAAAGAGAGAATGAGTGTTTGGTTCTCAATCCATGTCGATAATAGTGTTCGCATAGAACTCGGAAATTGTAATTTATAGCTTTCTAATAACACTAATTGTGTTCGACGATCGGCAATCGTCATTCCCGCACGCTCTAATAGGATACTTTTATAAAATGCATCATCCCAACCTGTGACGACAACACTGCTTGCTTGACGCTGTGCTTCTGTCGTCATTATGCGGTTTGTACATTCAATGACACGTAACCAATAAAGTGCGTTATTGATACCTTCATCATAAAATGAGCTTAATGTTTTGCATTCAGCCCAACGATAATCAATCGTTTTTTGTTTAACAACAGGGATTTCTTGCTCAGGCTCTTGTGTCTCAGTGAGCGACTTTGGGGTACACCCTGAAAGAACCAGCGGAAGCATAATAAATAAGAAACACTGCTTCCAATTTGATACGATTTTTCTAGTTGATGCAGGGGCCATAGATAACAATTCAATACCAAGCATCTTCTTATTTATTTTTTTATACTCATGATGAGGAGATGCTCGTTTTTGTGACCTGATTTGCATTATTTAATCTCAGAAAGTAGCGGTAATTCAATACGAAAACAGACATCGGCATAGTCAGAAGGAACAACGCTTAATTCACCTTCCATTCTTTTGATACAATCATGAGCAATACTTAAACCTAAACCACTTCCTTTTACAGCCCCTTTACGTAGCAACGATCCTTGGAAAAAGGGTTCAAAAATCATTTTTTGTTCAGATTCAGGGATAGGCGTTCCTTTATTGGCTATATCAATAACTATTTTCTGTTCAACTTGATAACTAGAGATCCAGATATTACCTGATTCAGCACCATAGTGCACCGCATTCGAGTAGAGATTGTCGATAACTCGTGATAATAACGTCGCTTCTGCTCGACATGTGGTTAGATTAAGTGAAATTATCGTTTTAATATCTTTTGCTCTCGCGGGTAAACTGTGAGCTAATACCACGTCATTGACTAAATCAGTCAAGTTCACATCTTCTATTTGTTGAGGGACTTCAGAAAGTTTACGATTATAATCAAGCAGTTGTTCAATTAATAGTTGTAATTGCTTGCTGCTATTATCAAGAATTGAAACGACTTCTTTTTGATCAAGCGTTAAAGGACCTGCTACTTCATCAGCTAATAATTCTGTGCCTTCTCGCATACTGGCTAATGGTGTTTTTAACTCATGAGAGATATGACGCAGAAATTCATGTCGCTGTGATTCAAGCCATGCTAAACGCTCACTTAACCAAATAATACGTTGAGCTAATGAACGTAACTCTCTAGGCCCTTGAAAAGTATCTAAATTATTACTGAGTGTGCGTCCTTCACCTAATCGATTGATCATCTTTTCAATCCCTTTAACAGGACCAATAATCATTCGAGTAAATAGCGCAATGAGGATCAAGCTGAAAACAAAAACGATAAGACTTTGCCAACCGAAATAGCGACCTTTCTCAGCAATTGCCATTTGGAGTTGTTCACCACGGCTAAAAATAATCTCTTTAGTTAATACCACAATACGGTTATTGGCATAAGAGAACTGCTCTAAAGCTTGTTGCATCTCTTTGGTGGGCTCACTGCTTTCACATTGAATCGATGTTAATTTTTCAAGTGAGGTATTAAGTACATCGGCTTCTTTAGAAGCAGAAAGAGGTATAATGGTTTGCTGTAATGTTGAGAAGAGTTTGGTGTATTGCTGGTAACGTTGCTGATACATATCATCATCGGTTTTATCTCTTAACACACAATATCGACGATAGTTTCCTTCCATTTCAATTGCTAGATTTCGCATCACTTCACTACGTTCAGTATCTGCAAGTGCATTTTTATTAGTAATAGCCGCCTGATTACTTAATTGATCAAGACTTTGATAAGCCTGATAAGCAAGCACAAGCAAAGGTAATAACACCATCCAAAATGCCATTATTACGAGCTGTCTTAAAGAACGAGGGAAAATACGCCACTTTTTCAATGAAATCATCTCAACACCTATTAGAGTAATGCGATGCTACATGACTTGATAACAAGAAAAAAGTCCGACATTAGGAAAATCAAATAAGAGAACAAACACAAACGAGGAAATGGGGCTGACTCTAGAAGTGGGAGAGCGGAATATCTTACTGAGATATTCCGCTCGTCAATATTTCATCTCTTTTTTCTCTAAAAGAGAATGAAGGTGGTGCCTCACTCCACGTGTCGCCCTGTGTTTGATAAGGTCCGAAGACGAGTATCATGATGTTGGACGGTAGGCACCTTACTCTGGCGTCATTCCTGGCTTATGTGGTATGTTCCCACCCATATTGTGGACCGACATAAAAAGTTGAATGAGCAACTGATTTATATAATGCACAAGGCGTGCCAACTTTTCAAGTAAATATTTAACGCGTTGAAAATAAACAAAAAATAAAAAATCTCTCTAATATTTTATTTATCACTCTTTTTTATCTAGTTATAAAACAATCAAACTGTCTCCATATCCAGACAGAGTTACCCTAAATTTAATAATTACTTATATTTCAATTAATTAAATGTCGCCAAAAAGAGACACTTAAAATAACGAGATGTCACCTATTTTATACAATGAAAAATAATTACCTTTATTATCAATAAAATAAAGCCTCTAACAATGTAGAGCTTTATGTGTTTATTACTAAGGTAATATTACCTTTGATTAATCAAATTGTTTTCTTGCATTGCGGAATAAACGCATCCAAGGGCTGTCTTCCCCCCAGTTATCTGGATGCCAAGAATTACTGACCGTTCTAAACACACGTTCTGGGTGAGGCATCATAATGGTTGAACGACCATCTTTTGTCGTGACCGCAGTGATCCCTTTTACAGAGCCATTAGGATTTAATGGATATTGTTCTGTTGGATTGCCATAATGATCCACAAAACGTAATCCTACTAAATTTTGAGCCTCTAGTTGTGCTAATTGCTCTGTATTACGGAATTCAGCAAACCCTTCACCATGAGAAACAGCAATAGGCATTTGTGAACCCGCCATACCTTGCAATAATAATGATGGGCTTTCTGTCACTTTCACTAAACTAAAGCGCGCTTCAAAACGCTCAGAACGATTGCGAACAAAACGAGGCCACAAGTCTGCACCTGGAATAAGTTCGGATAATGTTGACATCATTTGGCAACCATTACAGACCCCAAGAGATAAAGTATCTTGGCGTTCAAAGAATTGAGCAAACTCATCACGTAAACGAGAATTAAATAAAATAGACTTAGCCCAACCTTCACCCGCACCTAATACGTCACCGTAAGAGAATCCACCACAAGCCACCAGCACATCAAAATCACTGAGTGAACGTCGTGATGAATGTAAATCACTCATATGAACGTCGATAGCATCAAAACCCGCCCTATCAAAAGCAGCCGCCATTTCAACATGAGAATTAACACCTTGTTCTCTTAATACCGCAATACGAGGACGGCTTCCAGTTGCAATATAAGGTGCAGCAATATCTTCATTTGGATCAAACGTTAACTTCACATTTAACCCTGGATCGTTGAGATCTTGTTTTGCTTGATGTTCTTCATCCGCACACTCTGGATTATCACGTAGACGCTGCATTTGCCAAGTTGTCTCTGCCCACCAAAGACGCAATGTACTGCGTTTTTCATTATAAACTTCGGTTTCACGACTTTGGATAATAATGGCGTCATTTTCTGTTGCTTGGCCTAAATAATGTAAACAATCCGCTAAGCCATATTCAGCAAATAATGCTTCGACAACCTCTTGATGTTCACCACGAATTTGGATCACACCACCGAGCTCTTCATTAAAGAGTCCCGCTAAAATATCTTCATCAAAAGCACTAATATCAACGCTTAAGCCACAATGACCTGTAAATGCCATTTCGGCAAGAGTGACAAATAATCCACCATCAGAGCGATCATGATAGGCCAACAATTTGCCATCACTGACCAATTGCTGCATCACATTGAAGAACTGTTTTAATTGCTCAACATCACGAAGATCTGCCGCTTTCTGACCTAGCTGACGATAAACTTGTGCGAGTGCCGTCGCACCTAATGCATTATGTCCATTTCCCAAATCAATCAAATACAAGCGGTTGCCTGCTTGTGTTGATAATTCAGGTGTCACTGTTTTACGCACATCTTCAACACGAGAGAATGCCGTAATAACTAAAGATAATGGGGATGTTACTTCTTTAGTTTGACCGTCTTTATCTTGCCAACGCGTTTTCATTGACATCGAATCTTTGCCCACAGGAATAGTAATGCCTAACGCTGGGCATAGCTCTTCACCAATGGCTTTCACTGCGTCATATAAACCGGCATCTTCACCAGGGTGACCTGCGGCAGACATCCAGTTAGCCGAAAGCTTAATGCGATTAAGCGCTTCTACATCACAACCCGCCATATTTGTTAGCGCTTCCCCGACGGCCATACGTGCAGATGCAGCAAAATCTAACAATGCGATAGGTGCGCGTTCACCAATAGACATCGCTTCACCATAATAACTATCTAATGTTGCTGTAGTAACAGCACAGTTAGCAACAGGAATTTGCCAAGGACCAACCATTTGATCACGTGCAACCATACCCGTTACCGTGCGATCACCAATAGTAATTAAGAAGGTTTTTTCAGCAACGGCGGGTAAATGAAGAACACGATAAACCGCATCTTTTAAATCGATATCTTTACGAGAGAGATACTCACCTTCTGTTTTAAGCGATTTTACATCACGCAACATTTTAGGCGCTTTACCTAATAATATGTCTAATGGCATATCAATCGGCTTATTATCAAAGTGTGTATCATTGAGCACTAATTCACGCTCTTGTGTTGCTTCACCGATCACTGCATAAGGTGCTCTTTCTCGCTGACATAACGCATCAAAAAGAGGCATTTTTTCAGGTGATACCGCCAATACATAACGCTCTTGGGATTCATTACACCAGATCTCTAGTGGGCTCATACCTGGTTCATCATTAAGAACATCACGCAATTCAAAACGACCACCACGACCGCCATCATTAACTAATTCAGGCATTGCATTAGAAAGACCACCAGCACCAACATCATGAATAAATAAAATCGGGTTATCGTCACCTAATTGCCAACAACGATCGATAACCTCTTGGCAACGCCGTTCCATTTCTGGATTATCACGCTGAACAGAAGCGAAATCTAAATCTGCATCTGATTGACCCGATGTCATAGAAGAAGCAGCCCCACCGCCAAGGCCGATATTCATAGATGGTCCACCAAGTACAATCAACTTGGCACCAACGGTGATTTCACCTTTTTGTACGTGATCTTCACGAATATTACCGATCCCCCCAGCTAACATAATGGGTTTATGGTAACCGCGAATTTCAATACCATTGTGGCTATTAACACGTTCTTCATAGGTTCGGAAATAGCCGAGTAATGCTGGACGACCGAACTCATTATTAAATGCAGCACCACCTAACGGGCCTTCAGTCATGATGTCTAATGCATTAACAATACGCTCTGGTTTACCAAAATTTTCTTCCCAAGGTTGCTCAAATCCAGGAATACGTAAGTTAGAAACCGAAAATCCAACTAGGCCCGCTTTAGGTTTTGCACCGCGTCCAGTTGCACCTTCATCTCGAATTTCGCCGCCCGATCCCGTTGCTGCTCCTGGCCAAGGTGAAATAGCCGTTGGGTGATTATGCGTTTCTACTTTCATCAAGATATGTACAGGTTCTTGATGATAGTGATAATGTCCTTTTTCTGAATCGGGATAAAAACGCCCCGCCACAGAGCCTTCCATTACTGCGGCATTATCTTTATAAGCTGACATGACATAATCAGGCGTTTGCTCAAACGTATTTTTAATCATTTTAAATAATGATTTATCTTGAGCTTTACCATCAATGATCCAATCAGCATTAAATATTTTGTGGCGGCAGTGTTCGGAGTTAGCTTGTGCAAACATATAAAGCTCAACATCGGTTGGATTACGTTGTAAGCGGTTAAACGCATCGACTAAATAATCAACTTCATCGTCTGCTAACGCTAACCCCATTTCGATATTAGCTTTTATTAGTGCGTCTTTACCTTTCGCAAGCACATCAATCGTTTTTAGTGGTGCTGGGGCTTGCTCAGCAAAAAGTGCATTTACATCTTGATAATTTAAAAAAATGGTTTCCATCATTCGATCATGAATAAAACCATAAAGCTGTTGCCACTGAGTGGCGGTCATCGTACCGCACTCAATAAAATAGGCGATACCTCGTTCAATTCGGACAACCTTGGCTAGACCACAGTTATGAGCAATATCTGTCGCCTTAGAAGACCAAGGTGAAATGGTTCCTGGACGAGGTGTAACGACTCGCATTTCCCCAACAGGCTCATGTTCTGTTAATGATGGTCCATAATGTAGGAGTTGACGTAATTTAATTTGATCATCTTCAGATAACTGCTCTTCCACTTTCGCGAAATGGACAAATTCCGCGTATATACTTTGTACAGGAAGATCATTTTCCTGACATAGAGTGAGTAATTTATTAATACGAAACGCGGATAAAGCGGGGGAGCCACGCAGGATTTCCATAGTATTGAGTTCTCTCTTTTAGCAGCTAGCCTGATCAATCATTCAGGGGAAACGCGCCTAGTATAATAGAATAACCGCCCAGACGAAACCGTTTGCGTGAACAAAATAACGGCATTTAACTTAGCGTGTTTTAATGATTAATTGGTGTAATCAAGTTGCGTCTTGCCAATATGTTAAGCAAAATGCTCGATTACTGGAAATTTATCCATGTTAAAATGACAATTTTACACACAACAACAAACAACGTTAACGAGAGCCAACCTATTGAATAATATAAGGATAAACTATTTTGTTATCGTTATCATAGCGCTTTTTTCAGCGGCGATTATCGCGTTGAATATTACATGGCCAGATAGGCAAAAAGCGCAGATAAATAAGATTTTATCTCGTGGTGAGTTAAGAATTAGTACGATACCTTCACCATTGATAACGATGAACGATAAAAAGGACCCCGTAGGTTTCGATTATGAATTAGTGAAACGCTTTGCTGATTATCTAGGCGTGAAACTTGTCGTTAATATGCGGACAAATATCAACCAAATGTTTGATGATCTGGAAAATAATAAAGCTGACTTTATCGCCGCCGGATTACTTTATAATAAAGAGAGATTAGAGACGACACGCAGTGGTCCTGCTTACTTTTCCGTTTCTCAACAGCTCATTTATCGTAAAGGGACATTAAGACCACGTAGCTTTGATACATTAGATGGGCGTCTTGTTGTCACAGCCGGCTCGGCTCATGCAAGTTTATTGCGAACATTAAAAGAGACGCAATATCCTGAGCTTGAATGGGAAGAATCAGATAATCAGACAACCTCTCAACTACTAGAGGCATTATCAGAAGGCAAAATCACCTATGTGTTAGCAGATTCAATTAGTGTTGCAGTACAACAACGCATTCATCCTAATGTTGCCGTAGGGTTTGAAGTCACTGAAAGCCGTCCATTAACATGGTATCTACCAGAAGGTGAAGATAATAGCTTATATGCAGCAATGCTCGATTACTTTAATCAATTATCTCAAGAAGATGTATTAGCAAGACTTGAAGAAAAGTATTTTGGTCATGTAGGTTCATTTGATTACTTCGATACTATCTCTTTTATTACGGCGATAGATTCTATTTTGCCAAACTATCAGCCTCTTTTTGAAAAGTATGCTGATACTTTCGATTGGCGATTATTGGCCGCTATGGCATGGCAAGAATCACATTGGGATCCTCATGCTACATCACCAACAGGCGTCAGAGGATTAATGATGTTAACTCGCCCTACTGCATCAAGTATGGGTGTTACTGACAGACTGGATCCTGAAGAGAGTGTTCGAGGAGGAGCGCAATATCTTAAGCATCTCCTTTCGCGCTTACCGGATTCTATCCCTGAAGATGAAAGAATTTGGTTTGCATTAGCCGCATACAATATGGGGTTTGGTCATATGCTTGATGCCAGAAGGCTTACTGAGCAACAAAATGCCGATCCTGACAGTTGGCTAGATGTAAAATCAAGATTACCTCTACTTAGCCAAAAGAAATATTATGCAGATCTCCCTTATGGCTATGCGAGAGGTCATGAGGCTTATCGTTATGTTGAAAACATTCGACGATATCAACTTAGCCTTGTCGGTTACCTTCAAGCTAAAGAGAGCAAAAATAAAATATTATCGAAAGATAAAGAGAATAATAACGAGGGTGAACAAGAAAGAACATCATTGTCATTGACTCAAGATATGGCTTATCAATAATTTTGATAATAAAAACAGCCCATTAAGCAACACAGCCTCTTTTTATAGAGGCTTATTTATTTCATTTCTACTATTCAAAAACCACTTCAACCATTAAACAATCTACTAAATTAATATTTTCTTAATCTTAAAAATTACTACATTTTTTTATGCCAT
>NZ_MIIZ01001421.1:0-354 GCF_001743005.1 Shigella sp. FC1967
CATTCAAGTTTTGCCGCAGCGGAGTCAAATGCATCACGCAGTTGAGCGAGCATCAGTCCGTCAAATAGCTTACGTCGATACTTTGTCGTAAAGATCAGATGCACGACCAGTTTACTGACACTGTGCCGCTTTCTGAGGGATCCCGCCAGTAAATCATCATGATTACTCAATTGATATATTGCCCTAACATGTTAAAATAAAAGCATTATATCAATGAGCGCTGATGATGTTAAGAGCAACAAAAGTACGCATCTACCAACACCAGAACAGGCTGAATATCTCAACGCTCAGTTCGGTGCGGTTCGTTTTGCGTACAACAAAGCGCTGCACATCAAGAAAGACGCTTACCAGCGG
>NZ_MIIZ01001422.1:0-352 GCF_001743005.1 Shigella sp. FC1967
CAGCTTTGGAATGGCTATCACGGTTTCACTTATGGGACTGGCAACAAATATCTGGCAATTAGTCGGACTGCGGTTGTTAGCTGGCCTTGCAGGAGGTTACTCATCCGGTGCTACGATCCTTATCGCTGTCCAAGCTCCCAAAGAACGTATCGCATGGGCGTTAGGGATCGTTTCATCCGGTGTCATGGCAGGTAATCTTGTTGGCCCCCTTGCCGGGGGATGGTTGCCGGGACTGATTGGCATTCGAACTACGTTTTTCTACGCAGCCGCCTTGATATTTCTGGCCTTTATTATGACCCTCACGCTCATCCGTGAAGAGGTGCAAAAAAACACAGTTTCATCGACAAAAAAA
>NZ_MIIZ01001423.1:0-352 GCF_001743005.1 Shigella sp. FC1967
CGAAACTAAAAGCCCATTTTCCCACGTTTAAAAGTAAGCATGGCAGACAATCTAGCTATCATTGTGTCGGGATCAAAGTCATTGATGGCGCGATAAAAATCCCGAAAATCGCACCGATTGAAGCGCGTTTACATCGTGAAATTACGGGGGCGCTGAAAAGTATCACACTGAGTCGCAGCGCAACCGGAAAATACTATGCGTCACTACTCTGTGATGACGGGGGTAGAAGCACCGGCAAAGCCAACATTGATATCAAATATCACGGGGGCTTGATGTGGGGCTAAGTCATTACGCCATCAAATCAGACGGCAATAAGATTGCTAATCCGCGCCACCTTATCAATGCCAGCCGT
>NZ_MIIZ01001424.1:0-351 GCF_001743005.1 Shigella sp. FC1967
CCAGTGATTGTTCATAGCCACCGGGAGCGAAGGCTATGGCGACTGCATCCTGGAGTTCTTCGGGAAGAGTCTGGATGAGTTTGTCCTCTGCGGCCTTTTTCCAGTCGTTCAAACTCACGCTGCAAAACAGCGTTTTGCTTTCTTGACCGGTGTTACAACATCCGAACAGAGAACCTCGGCTGCATCATGCAACGAAGCATGAGCAAGCATGACTGCCAGATCCACCGACTTCCCTTGCTGAATGGCAATATTGCCAGCCAGGTAGGAAAGCAGGGTAACAACAGCGCTGTGTTCCAACACAGACTCCGGTTGAACAGAGTGCATCAGTGACCAGCGTTTGATCAGGCGTTG
>NZ_MIIZ01001425.1:0-351 GCF_001743005.1 Shigella sp. FC1967
CTGATAATCATCATCGTTTGTGCAATGGTATAACGCTAAAACAAGCTGACATTGTTCTGGAGTTCCGCATTCTATTGCCCAGCGGATCAACTCCGAAAAGGTCAATCCGTTCGGTTTCCAGTGTTTTTTATGCCGTAACGCTAACGCCTTAAATTTTTCACGCCCTTGATTATATTTTTCTGCCCCCGATCACCGGATCTTCACAACGAACCCCCTTGAACCGGTCGCTTATCAAATGACAATTCCCATAAATTTAATTCTTCGATGTATTCGTAATCTTCTGGCGATGCCAAACGAAATAATTGAGACATAGAGACACCCTCCGATCATGTGTGAACGGAGACAGTATAA
>NZ_MIIZ01001426.1:0-350 GCF_001743005.1 Shigella sp. FC1967
CTGGGGGAAAGGGCTTCGAGTAACAAGGCCCAGGATCGATTGGCTTAGAAGTACAAGCCATCATTTAAAAGAAAGCGTAATAGCTCGACTGGTCGAGTCGCCGCGCGGAAGATGTAACGGGGCTAAACCATGCACCGAAGCTGCGGCAGCGACACTTATGTGTTGTTGGGTAGGGGAGCGTTCTGTAAGCCTGCGAAGGTGTACTGTGAGGTATGCTGGAGGTATCAGAAGTGCGAATGCTGACATAAGTAACGATAATGCGGGTGAAAAACCCGCACGCCGGAAGACCAAGGGTTCCTGTCCAACGTTAATCGGGGCAGGGTGAGTCGACCCCTAAGGCGAGGCTGAAA
>NZ_MIIZ01001427.1:0-350 GCF_001743005.1 Shigella sp. FC1967
CGATTGACCAACAGTAAGAACTGATGTGTCTTTCACTGGAATTAACTTTTCAGTATTTTGACGTGGTGGTGTTTTTACGAGGTGCTTGAGTCGCTTTTTGAGGACGAGGCTGTCGTTTTTCACCCTCTTTAGGTGGCTGACGACGCGTATTATTTGGCTTTTTCGCTGTCGGACGTTTGCTGGTCTCCTTATCACCTTCAGCTTCGCGCTTCTTAGCACGTTGTTCTGCTCTTTGAGCTTGAACTCGCGCTTTTAGCTTCTGCTAATTGTGTACGAGCATGTTCAATATGCTCAGCTTCCAGTTCGCCGCAGTCATTACCATTCAAATCGACACGTTTTGCTCCTTCTTT
>NZ_MIIZ01001428.1:0-350 GCF_001743005.1 Shigella sp. FC1967
AAAAGCAAAAGATAAATCTTGTTATTACGAATTACAGTTAATTCATAATTTACCCAAAAAAAATACTTAATCAAGATTTTGATGAAAGTGATATTTCATTTTTAAATTTTCAAGCTAAAAACATATACTGAAAAAATGCAATTCAAAAATAAGTATATTATATGATGGTAATTAAAAATGAAATATACATAGATATGATGTATTGGATTTTGCCTCAATTAAGAAATATTCAGTCTAGAGGAATGATAGCAAAAAGCAAAAGATAAATCTTGTTATTACGAATTACAGTTAATTCATAATTTACCCAAAAAAAATACTTAATCAAGATTTTGATGAAAGTGATATTTCAT
>NZ_MIIZ01001429.1:0-350 GCF_001743005.1 Shigella sp. FC1967
AGCACGGGCATTGGCTACCCGTTCGTGTACACCTGCAAGCTGTATTCGGGCTTTACGGCGATTAGCACTCCCTTTTTTGCTTGCGAGATAAGGCTTTTTGTTTTCGACGTAGGTGACGGCTGGCATTGATAAGGTGGCGCGGATTAGCAATCTTATTGCCGTCTGATTTGATGGCGTAATGACTCAGCCCCACATCAAGCCCCGTGATATTTGATATCAATGTTGGCTTTGCCGGTGCTTCTACCCCCGTCATCACAGAGTAGTGACGCATAGTATTTTCGGTTGCGCTGCGGCTCAGTGTGATACTTTTCAGCGCCCCCGTAATTTCACGATGTAAACGCGCTTCAATC
>NZ_MIIZ01001430.1:0-350 GCF_001743005.1 Shigella sp. FC1967
GGGGGGACCATCCTCCAAGGCTAAATACTCCTGATTGACCGATAGTGAACCAGTACCGTGAGGGAAAGGCGAAAAGAACCCCGGCGAGGGGAGTGAAAAAAGAACCTGAAACCGTGTACGTACAAGCAGTAGGAGCCTCTTTATGGGGGTGACTGCGTACCTTTTGTATAATGGGTCAGCGACTTATATTCTGTAGCAAGGTTAACCGTATAGGGGAGCCGTAGGGAAACCGAGTCTTAACTGGGCGAATGAGTTGCAGGGTATAGACCCGAAACCCGGTGATCTATCCATGGGCAGGTTGAAGGTTGGGTAACACTAACTGGAGGACCGAACCGACTAATGTTGAAAAA
>NZ_MIIZ01001431.1:0-12553 GCF_001743005.1 Shigella sp. FC1967
AAATTAATTTCAGCGCTTTGGCTCTAAGTGGCTCTAAACTATCGTCTTTACTAGCATGATAAAGATGACCTGATACCATTTTTTCGTATTCTGTCATTGTGATACTCCTAACTTAAAATAAAAACAGTTTGGATAAAGGGCAATATTTATTTCCTTATTCTAATGTTAATTAACTTAAATTAGCGCTGTTTTTAAGTCCATTAAGTGCGGCTTGATGAAATTGATGATTTAAATTAGCGGTTAAACTTTGTGATATAGCCGTCAGTTCAGTTCCTGCTAAAGTGGGTGAACCTGTGCCGAAAGGAGGACGAGGATCATACTCAATCGCTAATTCAACTAATTGCGCAAAATGTGTACCTAGTAATTGTTCTAATACTAATAATGAAGCATCAAATGAACCAGTTGCAGGCCCTGAAGTATAAATATTACCATCAATAACAACATCACTCCCTTCCACTGCTATGGCTCCCATATCAGGTAACATCGGAACAACATTTGAATTACTGGTCGCTTTCTTACCTTTTAATAACCCAGATGCTCCCAAAACCAAAGAACCATAACACGTACCAATAACATAACGCGCTTTATTACCCATTTTAGTGAAAAATGCCAATGTCTCTTTATCTTCAACCACCTCAGGTGGCACCATTCCAACCACTAAGACATCCAGATCTTCTGGGCACTCATCAAAAGTCATCGTCGGCATTGTTGGCCAACCAATATAGCCTTCAACTAACTCTATCTTTTTCCATATAAAATAAATTTCTGCGCTTGCAATAGTGAATACTGATTGAGCACCATTAATATCCATAGGCATAAAACCGGGACAAACAAAAATACCGACTTTAATTGGTTTAGTTTGTTGTTTACGCCCTTCTTCAACAAAGCTTAATAATTGAAGGCATATTTTTTCCATACCGCATTTCATTATGGTTCATTTCATTTTCCTATTTTGTACTGGTTAGTAAAATAATGGCATTTGTTTTATACTGAGTAAACACATTTCTTACTAATTGGTATAAAATGAAAAAAAAAAGGTCGACCTCGCCGTTACGATAGTGATGCTGCACTCGAAAAAATAATGGCATTATTTTGGCGTAAAGGATTTACAGCAACATCAATGGATGATTTAGTCATTGAAACTCAAATGAATAAACCTAGCCTTTATGCTGCATTTGGTAATAAAGCAGTATTGTATGAGAAAGCCATTGAGCGCTTTAATCATATTGCATCTACACGTTATCGCCATGAACTTGAGAAACAATCCTTACAAGATAAAGTGATAGAAAGAGTAAAGCGCTATCTAATTTCAGCTATCCATTTTTATACTGATAGTGAAGGATTAACTGGCTGTATGGTACTGTCAACCGCAGTGGCTGAGGTTGAAGACCCGACAATAAAAATGATGCTAAATCAGGTTATTAACGCACAAACTCAGCAAGTTGAAGATGCCTTACAAGAAGCATTAGAGGTAGGTGAGTTAAAAGAAGGAACAGATATTCATGCTATTGCTTTGGGTGTAGTTGCCCTTTTACATTCAATCTCATTGAGGGCAAGAGCGGGTGCCACAGTTAATGAATTACTGCCACTAGCTGATATTTCTCAGATTTTAATAATGCCTTATGTGTCAGATAATAATGAAAGTAAAGGCTGTTAATACAGCCATTTTATTAAGAATAAATACCATTAAATAGTAGTGAACAACCAGCAAAAAGCAGCATTACATCTAAAAACCATTGAAAAAAGTTTTGGTGTCAGTTTTAATACCAGTTTTTTGCCAAGATAATTTCCTACGACTAAGCCACAACCTACTAATGCCCCACTAATTAAGATAAAACTATTCACTGCGCCAAGTTGGTTAAATGTTAGGGCTTTGGTGAGATAAATAATAAATGAAGCGGCTGCTTCAGTCGCAAGTAATGGTCCTAATGTCAGACCATATGCAGAGAATACGGGAATAGTTAATGGTCCAGTGGAAAATACAATCCCAGTTAAATAACCGATAATTGCACCAGCAATAATAACTTGGTAGGTTTTCATTTTGATTTGATGCATGCGCAATAAGTGGAGCACGGGGATCATCAATATAAAAAACATTCCCATACCCATATTTAGCCATTTTTCAGGCATTACCCATAATGTATTAGCGCCAAGAATAACGGCAGGAATACCAAGTAGCAGATAATAAAATAGTGGTTTAAAACGAATACTGTGACGCCATAAATAAATACGCGATAAATTCCCCATCACTGAAGCTAACGCCATAATAGGTACGGCTTCCTTAGCACCAAACACATAGGTCAACGCGGGAATTAGCAAAATAGAAGCACCCGTTCCCACAACACCACTGATGACACCTGACAATATTGCCAATAAAATAACAGCGATAAAACCCATTATCATCCTTTAAGTTCAATAAGTTAAAGACGCCGTATCATACCTGTCTTCTTTATTTTTACCTGTGATAAAATGTCACAATGTTGTGAATTTTAATCAGAAAGCCGAATGAATAAACGATAACGAGAAAATTATGATGAGAAATCTTCCTCCATTACCTTCATTGCGTGCTTTCTTAGTCGCTTGCCACAGCCAAAGTTATACTGAAGCGGCACAGACATTATGTGTCACTCATGGCGCGATCAGCCGTCATATCCAAGTGATAGAGAAATGGTTTGGTGTCACTTTATTTAATAAGCAAGGTTTACGCCGAGTCCCCACTCCTTATGCATTGACACTGGCACAAGAGCTAAGTGACGTTTTTGATAGATTGAATGATATTAGTTTTCGTTATGGTAACGGTGGAAAAAACGATATTTTAAATATCAGTGTTCCTACAACGCTTTGTTTAAAATGGCTTATTCCACGAATGGAAGATTTTTATCTGCAATATCCTGATGCAAATATCCAAATTGCTTCAGCAAATAGCGAGCGATTTCATTTGATTAGTCATGATGATCTAATTATTCGTCCTCAACCTCAGCAACAAGAGTATTCATCTGTTGTTTTTTTAGAGGATAAGCATTGTTTAATTGCTTCTGCAAAATTTTTAAAACGTTACAATGTCACTCAATTTGAAGATGTTTTTAACTGTCCTGTTATTGATACGCTTACGCGCCCAGGACATTGGCAACAATGGTTAATCGCGACTCATCTCAATACACAACGCTCATTTTCACGTCATTATCGCTTTGATCACTTTCATATTTCTCTTCAAGCAATTATTGAAGGATTAGGCCTTGGTATTGGCCCTATTTCGATTTTATCGAGTGAAATAAATAACGGTACTTTAAACGTATTATTTCCAGATATCCAAATTGCCCCGATGAGTTATTACGCTTTAACACCATTAGGTGTTACAAAAAAACCAAAACACATCTTGATTTTGAACAATGGCTCACTCAACAAAAAAGTTAATTTCACTAATTAAATAAGTCATTGTTTTTCATAAAAGTGGTGATTTTAACGCTATTAATTACACTTTTTAAAACGACTTTACCATCATTTTATTAAAAAAATCTAATCATACCCTTCTTTTTATGAGTAGGTAAAAGCGCTAATCGTGCTGTTTTTATTAATTCATTATTTTCATCTGTCAAATTTATTAAATTCTTTTTAATTCAATGAATTAAACCTGTAAAATAAGTGTATTAACCTATATTTATTGTTTTAATTTTAAATAATCAGTTATAAACACTTATTGTTCAACTTAAATTAACGTTCTATGCTGATATTGATACATAAAATTTGTTAATTTATTTGCTGGCAATGAAGGACGATAAGATGTCTGTCGCTGTGACAAAAAAAGCAATAGAAAAACTAATTAATGGATATGAGTCTGATCCTTTTGCGCTTCTTGGTATGCATGAAACATCGGCAGGCTTAGAGATCCGTACTTTTTTACCTGATGCAATTGCAGTCAGTGTTATCGATAGAAAAAACGGCCGAAAAGTAGCAACACTAACGTGTAAACATCCTAGTGGTTTTTTCTGTGGCACTATCCCTCGTCGTAAACGTCGTTTTAGTTATTGTTTAGAGGTAACGTGGGAAAATGCTCAAGGTGTCGTTGATGATCCCTATCAATTTGGCATTTTATTGCAAGAAATGGATATTTGGTTTTTAGCGCAAGGCCACCACTCTCGCCCTTATCAATGTTTAGGTGCACATCCTGCAAAATTGGGTGATATCGATGGAATTACTTTTGCTGTATGGGCACCCAACGCAAAAAGCGTAAGCGTTGTGGGCGATTTCTCATTCTGGGATGAACGACGTTTTCCTATGCGATTACGTCGTGAAAGTGGAATATGGGAGCTTTTCCTTCCACAAGCTCATCTTGGTGATTGCTATAAATATTCTATTCTTGATGCTAATGGCGAACGTCGATTAAAAGCTGATCCTTATGCTTTTGAAACACAAATACGTCCTGAAACTGCATCAATTATCAATATATTACCCCCCATCAAACCAATGCCATTATCACGCCAGCAACGAAATCAACGCGATGCTCCTATCTCTATTTATGAAGTTCATTTAGGTTCATGGCGTAGACATGCGGATGATCAAAGCTGGTTAAGTTATCGTGAATTGGCTGAACAGTTAATTCCATATGTTAAAGAGATGGGTTTTACTCATATTGAGTTGCTTCCTATTAATGAACATCCTTTTGATGGTTCATGGGGCTATCAGCCCTTAGGGTTATATTCACCCACTCGTCGTTTTGGCTCCCCAATGGATTTCCGTGATTTTATTGAAGCGGCACATCAAGCAGAAATTAACGTTATTTTAGATTGGGTTCCTGGGCATTTTCCTGAAGATGACTACGGATTACGTAATTTTGATGGCACATCACTCTATGAATATGCTGATAGGCGTGAAGGATTTCATCCCGATTGGAATACGTTGATTTATAACTATGGTCGCAATGAAGTGCTGAATTACCTTTCTGGTAATTTATTATATTGGCATGAGCATTTTGCACTAGATGGTTTTCGTTTCGATGCTGTCGCCTCAATGCTTTATCGTGATTACAGTCGAAAAGAAGGTGAATGGATCCCAAATAAACACGGTGGGCGTGAGAATTTAGAAGCCATTGACTTTATTCGTTATACCAACAAATTACTGGGTACAACGTGTCCTGGTACAATTACGATTGCAGAAGAATCAACCGATTTCCCAGGTGTTACCTTACCGCCTGATGATGGAGGCTTAGGTTTTAATTACAAATGGAATATGGGTTGGATGCATGACACGTTAGCTTATATGCAACGTGATCCTATCTATCGTAAATTTCATCACAATCAAATGACTTTTGGCATGCTCTATGCCTATAACGAAAACTTTGTTCTGCCGCTTTCTCACGATGAATTTGTGCATGGTAAAGGCTCGTTAATTGGTCGCATGGTAGGCGATGATTGGCAAAAATTTGCTAATTTACGTGCCTATCTCGGCTTTATGTGGGCTTATCCCGGCAAAAAACTACTCTTTATGGGGTGTGAATTTGCACAATGGCGTGAATGGGATCACGACAGTAGCTTGGATTGGCATCTTCTTGAAGAGCCAAATAGTCCGCATCAAGGTGTTCAACATTTTGTACGAGATTTGAACCTTTCCTATCGAGCTAATGCTCCGCTTTATGAATGCGATTTTGAACGTGAAGGCTTTGAGTGGCTAACCGTTGATGATCACGATAACTCCGTTTTTGCTTTTTGCCGTAAAGATGCACAAGGCAATGAAATTATTGTTATCAGTAATTTTACGCCTGTTGTTCATCATAATTACGTTATCGGTATCAATAAAAAAGGGGCTTATCAGGAAATTCTCAACAGTGATTCTACGTTTTATAACGGCAGCAATGTCGGAAATTTAGGTGAAATAGAAACAACCACCAGTCCATTTAATGGCAAGCCTTACTCCTTATCATTGTCACTGCCTCCACTTGCGACACTGTATTTAAGATTGAAGGATTAATATGTCTTTAGATTATGGACGTCCTTTCCCAATGGGCAGTCATTATGATGGCTATGGTGTAAATTTTACACTCTTTAGTGAAAATGCGACTAAAGTCATTCTTTGCCTGTTTGATAAAGCAGGCAAAGAGATCCGCTACTCGTTACCAGGTAAAACTGGGGCAATTTGGCATGGGTACTTGCCTGGTGCAGGGCCTGGTTTACATTATGGTTATCGTGTTGAAGGCGAATGGAATCCAGAGCAAGGATTGTTCTATCAACCTCAGCAATTATTGCTAGATCCTTATGCAAAACAGGTGACAGGTATTGTTGATAATACATTACCTTACACTTCTCCTGTTTTTAACGCGTTAGAGCATGATGATAGTGCAGTGACACCTAAAGCCGTTATCACCGATGATAGTGGTTGTTTTTGCCATTCTTATAAAGAACAAAAGACTTATCAACGCTTAAATACGCCGTGGTCAGAAACCATTATTTACGAAGGGCATGTAAAAGGACTGACAAAACTGCATCCTGACATACCCGAAAAATTACAGGGTACTTATGCCGCATTAGGGCACCCTGCTTTTATTTCACATCTCAAAAAATTAGGTATTACGGCATTAGAGCTATTACCTATCCAATATCATTTAACAGAGCCGCACCTTCATAAAATTGGTTTAAAAAACTATTGGGGCTATAACGTATTAGCGCCTTTCGCTTTATCTACCCAATATTATTCTAATTCGGGTCGAAATATTATTGATGAATTTCGAGAAGCGGTAAGGAGTCTACATAAAGCCAATATTGAAGTGATTTTAGATGTGGTATTTAACCATACTGCGGAATTAAGTGATCAATTCGAAGGTTATATTGTTTCGCAACGCGGTATTGATAATCAAAGCTATTACTGGCTAAACGACGAAAACAAAGCTCAAAATTGGACAGGATGTGGGAATTCACTCAATTTAAGCCGCCCTGAAACAGTGCAGTGGGTTATGGATTGCCTGCGTTATTGGGTAACAGAATTTCATATTGATGGGTTTCGTTTTGATTTAGCGACAAGTCTTGGTCGAGTTCCTTATTTTGATTCTCAATCACCACTATTGACAGCGATTCGACAAGATCCACTCCTATCCCGTATTAAACTTATTGCAGAGCCTTGGGACCTAGGCTTTGATGGTTATCAAGTGGGGCATTTTCCTGTTCCATTTACAGAATGGAATGATAGCTATCGCGATACTGTTCGTCGTTTTTGGTTATGGCGTGATGTCTCTATTGCAACATTTACTGACAATATCACGGGCTCTGCAAAGCTGTATCACAAAAATGGCAGACCCCCCTATTCTAGCATCAATATGATCACGAGCCACGACGGCTTTACACTACGGGATTTAGTGAGCTATCAAAACAAACATAACGAGGAGAATGGAGAATCAAACTTAGATGGACATAACACCAATTACAGTGTGAATTTTGGTGAAGAAGGTTTGATAGTTAACGAAAAAATAAGTCAACACAGATTGCTTGCAATAAGGAACATGCTGGCAACATTACTGCTTTCTAGAGGAACACCTCATTTACTCGCTGGTGATGAAGTGGGTAATACGCAATATGGTAATAACAACGCTTATTGTCAGGATAATAAAGTCAGTTGGATCAAATGGTTTCAACAGCCTTACAACTTAACTGATTACATTCGCTACCTTATTGAGTTACGTCACCAAATTACACCTTTAAGTTCGCTCAGATGGTGGGAAGAAGAGAGTCAAAATATTATTTGGTTAAATCAAAATGCTCACCCTATGAGTCATGAGGATTGGCAGCAACTTCCCCCTTCACCATTACAACTTCTTTTAGCGCAACAATGGATCTTAATGTTTAACCCATTAAGAAATAGTGCTGTTTTTTCTTTACCTGAAGGAACTTGGTCTTGCTTGCTTGATACGGTTAGCTGGCCTGATTGTCACCCGACACAATCTCAGCATTGTGAAGTACAGCCTAACAGCATCACCCTTTGGCGAAATCGCGTTTTTAATACTCAGTCTTCTACTGAAAAATTACCCATTATTTCCTCCCAAGTTAAGTAATTTGATTGGAGTGCTATAACTATGATGACAACAGAACAAAGCCAAAAATTAATGTTGGCACAACAACTTCCTAAAGAGGCAATTGCACTCGTTTTAGCCGGAGGTCGCGGTACACGCTTAAAAGCATTGACTTCAAAACGAGCAAAGCCGGCGGTTTTCTTTGGTGGGAAATTTCGAATTATCGACTTTACGCTATCAAACTGTCTTAACTCTGGGATCCGTCGTATTGGTGTAATTACGCAATATCAGTCTCACTCATTGGTTCAACATATTCAGCGTGGTTGGTCATTCTTCAACGAAGATATGAATGAGTTTGTTGATTTATTACCCGCTCAGCAACGTTGTAATACCGGACATTGGTATATGGGGACTGCTGATGCGATCTATCAAAACCTCGATATTCTTCGTAGCTACAAAGCAAAATATGTCGTGATCCTAGCGGGTGATCATATTTATAAAATGAACTATGCGCGTTTATTACTTGATCACGTTGAAAACAAATCAAAATTCACCGTAGCTTGTATTCGTGTTCCTAAAGAAGATGCCTTCCAATTTGGTATTATGGATGTCGATGAAAATCGCAGGGTACTCAATTTTTTAGAAAAACCATCTATTCCACCTTGTATTCCAGACGATCCAGAACACTCATTAGCCAGTATGGGTATTTATGTCGTTGATAGAGACTACCTCTTTAATTTATTAGAAGAAGATAGCCGAGATCCAAATTCACACCATGACTTTGGCCAAGATATCATTCCTAAAATCACAAAGCGTGGTGATGTGCTTGCTCACCCCTTTGAGCTCTCTTGTGTCAGTTCAGATCCTTCAGTACCACCCTATTGGCGCGATGTAGGAACCATTGAAGCATATTGGTCTGCTAACCTCGATTTAGCCTCTGTAACACCAGAGCTTGATATGTATGCGAAAGATTGGCCTATTCGCACCTTTATGACCCCTTTACCGCCAGCCAAATTTGTTCAAGATAATCATGGCGAACATGGGCAAATGATGAATTCGCTCATTGCTGACGGTTGCATTATCAATGGTTCAACACTCTATTCATCTATTTTATTCCCGTTAGTTCGCGTTGAATCTTTCTGCCATATTGAAGATTCTGTGATTTTACCTGATGTGACGGTGAGTCATCATTGCTACTTAAAGCGCTGTATTATTGAACGTAGCTGTACCATTCCAGAAGGTACGGTTATTGGGATGAATGCAGAAGAAGATGCGGCTCGTTTTCACCGCACTGAAGAAGGTATCGTGCTTGTAACAAGAGAAATGCTTGAGCAATTAACATGTAAAGAAAGAGAAACGCCAACTGAAATAACCACAGAACAAAAACCTCAAAATGAGGAGGCATTTTCGTGAATGTCCTTCACTGTTGTTCTGAATTATTCCCTCTGCTTAAAACTGGGGGATTAGCGGATGTTATGGGCTCCCTGCCTTTAGCTCAGAAAAAAATAGGCTTAGACGCGCGGATTGTTATTCCTGCGTTTCCTGCTATCAAAGATAATATTCCCGATCTGAAATTAGTGACTCATATCGATACGTTTGCAGGTAATGTTTCACTGCTCTATGGGCAATACCAAGGTATTGCTATTTATCTTATTGATGCGCCTCATCTTTATCAACGTACAGGTAGCCCTTATCACGATACGCACCAACACGCTTATGGTGATAATGTTTTTCGTTTTGCCCTATTAGGCTGGATGGCAAGTGAGCTATCAGCAGGGTTAGATCCTTTATGGCAAGCTGATGTTGTTCATGCCCATGATTGGCATGCAGGACTTGCTTGTGCTTATCTCGCGATTAAACATTACTCTGCAAAATCTGTTTTTACTGTTCATAATCTGGCTTATAAAGGTGAATTTTCATCTTATCACCTGCATCAACTTGAATTACCTGATGACAGTTTTTCAATTAATGGACTGGAATATTATGGTCAAATTTCATTCCTAAAAGCAGGTCTATTTTATGCCAATCACATTACGACAGTCAGCCCAACGTATGCTAAAGAGATAACCACTCACGAGTTTGGTTACGGTTTAGAGGGGTTATTACGTCAACGTGCTTATGAACAGCGCTTAAGTGGCATTTTAAATGGTATTGATGAAGCGGTTTGGGATCCTGCAACAGATAACTTAATTACGTGTCGTTATGATATTAAAAATCTGAACAAGCGCTTAGAAAACAAAACGGCATTACAGAAAAAATGTGGTTTACCCGTCAACAATAATGCACCTCTTTTTGCGGCTGTAAGTCGTTTAACTTCGCAAAAAGGGCTTGATTTAGTTATTGAAGCGCTTCCTGATATTGTGGAACAAGGTGGTCAGTTTGTTTTATTAGGTACTGGCGATAGCCATCTTGAAACCGCCTTTTTACATGCTCAACAACACTATCCGCAAAATGTAGCAGTACATATTGGCTATGACGAACGTTTTTCACACCAAGTTGTCGCGGGTGCTGATGTGATTATGGTGCCTAGTCGTTTTGAACCTTGTGGATTAACGCAATTGTATGGTTTGAAATATGGTGCCCTACCTTTAGTCAGACACACCGGTGGATTAGCCGATACGGTTAATGATTGTTCATTAGAAAATTTAGCGCATCACCAAGCAACGGGGTTTGTTTTCTATGAAGCAACATCAGATTCTCTGCGTCAGGCGATAAATCGTGCCTTTACCTTATGGAGTATGCCTAAACAGTGGCAACAAACTCAGGTTGATGGCATGAACCAAACTATTTTTAGTTGGGAAACTGCTGCAAAAACGTATGCGGCACTGTATCAACATTTATAGACATGATGTCTATTTGAATCCATGGATAACAAAAAGAGATTTATAATGAAAAACTTATGTGCATTTGATTATCTATCACCCGATAAGGATATTGAATCATTAAAACGTTCAATTGTTTATAAACTGATGTTTATCGTTGGTACGTCACCCAAATATGCAACACCAACAGATTGGTTAAATGCCACATCCTATGCGATTAGAGACCGTTTAGTTGAACGCTGGTTAAAGTCAACCAAGGCAGAACTTTCACCGAAAATAAAACAGGTTTATTACATTTCGATGGAGTTTCTTATGGGGCGTTTTTTAACGAACGCTATGCTCTCTTTAGGTGTGTACCACGAAGTCAAAAAGGCATTAGAAGAGTTAGGTCTTGATCTTGAGAAACAGATCGAACTTGAGCCTGATCCTGGTTTAGGTAATGGTGGTTTAGGTCGTTTGGCGGCTTGTTTTCTTGATTCTTGTGCCACACTAGGTTACCCCGTCACAGGTTATGGTATTCGTTATGAATACGGAATGTTCCGCCAACAAATTCAAAATGGCGAACAACATGAAGTTGCGGATAACTGGCTTGAAAAAAGGCAATCCTTGGGAATTCCCTCGCCATGATCTGCAATTTAAAGTGGATTTTGGCGGACGTTTACAGCAAGAAGGCGAGAAAAAATTTTTGGGTTGATACCTTAAATGTGATGGCACAACCTTATGACTCCATTGTTCCCGGTTATAACACACAAGCGACAGATACCATTCGTTTGTGGTCAGCCAAATCAAATGTTGCCTTTAACTTAGGTAAATTTAATCAAGGTGAATATCTAGAGGCAACAGAAGCAAAAGATCGCTCTGAAAATATTTCTCGTATTCTCTACCCTGATGATTCAACAATGTCGGGTAAAATGTTGCGTTTACAGCAAGAATACTTTTTAGTGAGTGCTTCTGTTCAAGATATTTTGCAACGTCATTATCATCTGCACCAACGCTTTGATAATTTAAAAGATTTCATTGCAATTCACCTTAATGATACTCACCCTGTTCTTGCTATTCCAGAGTTAATGCGTCAGCTGATTGATAATCATGGATTTAGCTGGGATGAGGCATGGGAACAAATTAATCATATATTTTCATATACCAATCATACTCTCATGGGGGAAGCATTAGAGACTTGGCCTGTTGATATGCTAGGTCGTTTACTTCCTCGTCATTTACAGATCATTTTCCAAATCAATGATAAATTTTTGAAACACGTTATAGCCCAATTCCCTAACGATAACGACTTATTACGTCGTGTTTCTATTATCGATGAAGAGAATGGCCGTAATGTTCGTATGGCATGGTTAGCTGTTATCATTAGTCATCAGGTTAATGGTGTCTCTGAACTTCATAGCCAATTAATGGTGCAATCTTTATTTGCTGATTTTGCGATGATCTACCCTAAGAAATTCTGCAATATTACCAATGGGATCACACCACGTCGCTGGTTAGCATTAGCAAATCCTTCACTTTCTAAAGCAATTGATAGCCATATTGGGACAAATTGGCGAACTAATTTAGAGCAATTGGGTGAATTAATGCCATTGATAAAAGATAAAAACTTCTTATATCAATTAAAAGATTCAAAACGTATCAATAAACAAAACCTTGCGCAGATTATTAAGGAAAATCTAAATATTGATATTAATCCTGATGCGCTATTTGATGTACAAATCAAACGGATCCATGAATA
>NZ_MIIZ01001432.1:0-349 GCF_001743005.1 Shigella sp. FC1967
ACTAAAAGGAATAAAGTTTTCTTCAATTTCAGGCTGACAAATCATTAATTGCCCCGCATTTAAGCTGACATCAATAATACCTTTCATCATTAATTTGTCGTTGCCAAGTTTTCACCTGTTGCTAACTTTTTTCAGGGTTCGCTTGTGTCAAAAATTCGGTAAGCCATAAATAAAACCTAAACCAAGAATAGAATGATGACTAATACTTTGGTTTGAGTGGGATTTAAAATCAAGTTTTAGAGAAAATAATACTAAAAGGAATAAAGTTTTCTTCAATTTCAGGCTGACAAATCATTAATTGCCCCGCATTTAAGCTGACATCAATAATACCTTTCATCATTAATTTGTC
>NZ_MIIZ01001433.1:0-349 GCF_001743005.1 Shigella sp. FC1967
CAACGCCTGATCAAACGCTGGTCACTGATGCACTCTGTTCAACCGGAGTCTGTGTTGGAACACAGCGCTGTTGTTACCCTGCTTTCCTACCTGGCTGGCAATATTGCCATTCAGCAAGGGAAGTCGGTGGATCTGGCAGTCATGCTTGCTCATGCTTCGTTGCATGATGCAGCCGAGGTTCTCTGTTCGGATGTTGTAACACCGGTCAAGAAAGCAAACGCTGTTTTGCAGCGTGAGTTTGAACGACTGGAAAAGGCCGCAGAGGACAAACTCATCCAGACTCTTCCCGAAGAACTCCAGGATGCAGTCGCCATAGCCTTCGCTCCCGGTGGCTATGAACAATCACTGG
>NZ_MIIZ01001434.1:0-349 GCF_001743005.1 Shigella sp. FC1967
GTCTGTTTCACAGTTCAGTTCAACCAGCGCACCGAATTTACCATCAGCAGCAACTTCTGCAAGGATGATACCTTCAGCAGCAACGCGACCTGCTTTTTTAGCCGCTTTTGCTTGACCTGATTTACGCATGTTGTCGATAGCTAATTCGATATCACCGTTAGCTTCAACCAGCGCTTTTTTTACATTCCATCATGCCTGCGCCAGTACGTTCACGCAGTTCTTTTACCAATGCAGCGGTAATTCCAGACATTTTGTTTCTTCCTCGACTTTTCTATGGGCGAGCCATAGATGTTCTCATAGCAGATGTGTAAAGGGGGCCTATTGAGGCCCCCTAACCAATATATAGCAA
>NZ_MIIZ01001435.1:0-349 GCF_001743005.1 Shigella sp. FC1967
GTTTTCCCACGTTTAAAAGTAAGCATGGCAGACAATCTAGCTATCATTGTGTCGGGATCAAAGTCATTGATGGCGCGATAAAAATCCCGAAAATCGCACTGATTGAAGCGCGTTTACATCGTGAAATTACGGGGGCGCTGAAAAGTATCACACTGAGCCGCAGCGCAACCGAAAATACTATGCGTCACTACTCTGTGATGACGGGGTAGAAGCACCGGCAAAGCCAACATTGATATCAAATATCACGGGGCTTGATGTGGGGCTGAGTCATTACGCCATCAAATCAGACGGCAATAAGATTGCTAATCCGCGCCACCTTATCAATGCCAGCCGTCACCTACGTCGAAAA
>NZ_MIIZ01001436.1:0-349 GCF_001743005.1 Shigella sp. FC1967
TTTCAGCCTCGCCTTAGGGGTCGACTCACCCTGCCCCGATTAACGTTGGACAGGAACCCTTGGTCTTCCGGCGTGCGGGTTTTTCACCCGCATTATCGTTACTTATGTCAGCATTCGCACTTCTGATACCTCCAGCATACCTCACAGTACACCTTCGCAGGCTTACAGAACGCTCCCCTACCCAACAACACATAGTGTCGCTGCCGCAGCTTCGGTGCATGGTTTAGCCCCGTTACATCTTCCGCGCGGCGACTCGACCAGTCGAGCTATTACGCTTTCTTTTAAATGATGGCTTGTACTTCTAAGCCAATCGATCCTGGGCCTTGTTACTCGAAGCCCTTTCCCCCAG
>NZ_MIIZ01001437.1:0-348 GCF_001743005.1 Shigella sp. FC1967
AGTTTCCTCAAGGAGGAATTAACCCTGGAGAATCGCCAGAGCAGGCAATGTACCGAGAGTTGTTCGAAGAAGTTGGGTTAAGTCGCAAGGATGTCAAAAATTCTTGCCTCCACACGTAACTGGTTACGTTACAAGTTACCTAAGCGTTTGGTGCGTTGGGACACAAAACCTGTTTGTATTGGACAAAAACAGCGTTGGTTCCTTTTGCAGTTAACAAGTAATGATAAAGACATTAATGTTCAACAAAGCAAAACGCCAGAATTTGATGGCTGGCGTTGGGTGAGTTATTGGTATCCTGTTCGACAAGTCGTCTCTTTTAAACGCGATGTCTATCGACGTGTCATGAAA
>NZ_MIIZ01001438.1:0-348 GCF_001743005.1 Shigella sp. FC1967
TTTTCGTGCTTGGACGTGATAAGCGCTCAACAATACCGAGTTCGGCTAAACGTTTAAATGCCTGTGGTGCTGAAATGGGTAAATTGTGTTTTTTAATCAGTGTTGATAAAGCCACAGTAGGACGACTGGAGCCATCCATGGAACCACTTGGCGCATCAATCGCATAAACAGGCGCCAACTCAGGTAAGCCCGCCATGGCCTGTAATTTTTGATAAGCACCTAACTTTGATGAATTCGAGAAATTTAAACTTTTAGACATTGATTCCAGTAGTATCACACCCGCCTGCACTTTTATCACTGAGTTTCTCTTGATGTTGTTGTGTCACTAGAGCATCAAAGGTGCGGATC
>NZ_MIIZ01001439.1:0-347 GCF_001743005.1 Shigella sp. FC1967
CGCTACGCTTACACACCCAGCCTATCAACGTCTTAGTCTTAAACGTTCCTTTAGGTCACTCAAGGTGACAGGGAAGACTCATCTCGAGGCAAGTTTCCCGCTTAGATGCTTTCAGCGGTTATCTCTTCCGCACTTTAGCTACCGGGCAATGCCATTGGCATGACAACCCGAACACCAGTGGTGCGTTCACTCCGGTCCTCTCGTACTAGGAGCAACCCCTCTCAATCTTCCAACGCCCACGGCAGATAGGGACCGAACTGTCTCACGACGTTCTAAACCCAGCTCGCGTACCACTTTAAATGGCGAACAGCCATACCCTTGGGACCTACTTCAGCCCCAGGATGTGA
>NZ_MIIZ01001440.1:0-347 GCF_001743005.1 Shigella sp. FC1967
AAAATTTGCATCAGGGTGATTTGGCATCACTGATAACACTTTTTTGAAAAATGGTATTGCGCTATTTGATATTGTCTTTCAGCGAGATAAGCCTCACCTTATTGTTTAATAGTTTTTGTTCACAAAGGAAATTACCATAAAAGCCTTAATACATTAAACATTTACTGGCTTTCGAGTTCATCGCTAATTTGTAATAATCTAACGCTTGAATAGAATTTCCCAATAACTGCGATGTTAACGCCATTCCTAAAATTTGCATCAGGGTGATTTGGCATCACTGATAACACTTTTTTGAAAAATGGTATTGCGCTATTTGATATTGTCTTTCAGCGAGATAAGCCTCACCT
>NZ_MIIZ01001441.1:0-347 GCF_001743005.1 Shigella sp. FC1967
TCCTTCACCCGAGTTCTCTCAAGCGCCTGAGTATTCTCTACCTGACCACCTGTGTCGGTTTGGGGTACGATTGTTGATAACCTGAAGCTTAGAGGCTTTTCCTGGAAGCAGGGCATCAATTGCTTCACCACCTTAGTGGTTCGTCATCACACCTCAGCATTAAGTGACCGGATTTGCCTAATCACTCTGCCTACATGCTTGAACCGGACGACCGTCGCCCGGACCAACCTAGCCTTCTCCGTTCCCCCATCGCAGTTACCACCAGTACGGGAATATTAACCCGTTTCCCATCGACTACGCTTTTCAGCCTCGCCTTAGGGGGTTCGACCTCACCTGCCCCTCACCTG
>NZ_MIIZ01001442.1:0-12355 GCF_001743005.1 Shigella sp. FC1967
TATTGGGTAGAAATGGTTATTGTACCACCCTATTTTTGCTGAACCTAAATACCCCATAACCTGATTATCATCAGCATCTAAATAATATTCGTTGCCTATATCTGGTTTAACATAAACACCATACATGGTTATCTCCCTTCTATTTTTCCTATTTCAATCCTAATTTCTCCTTGAGCACCGTAAACCGCAATCCGTTCATTGGTGATAACAGTATGCGCACCCGTTTTATTTGTCCCTATATCTAATTCACCCCGAACGTTCCTTTATTCATTTCAATATTGCTAGTTTTACCGTCAATCAAAAAACCATCCTTACCGGGTACATAATCACCAGATTTAATATATTCGGTAACAACAACGGAATTAAGCCATGCCTCGTTAATAAAGGCCTCACGCATAAACAATTGCCCATTCTTGGCATACATGAATAATTCCATCTTGCCATTTGCAGGGTTATACCAAGCAAAGTTATTTGCGTTGTAACCAAAGAATGATTCCAGTTTTCCATTCTTAACCTGAGCACTAATGACCTGACCTGCTGCATTGTATTTAGTGCCGTTATGAACAATCGTGATATTGATGGAATGAGTGACAACACCATCGCCTGATTGGCTAAATTCAGCCTGCATTTTTTGGTTAATCATGCCCTGCTGTTTGCCAAATTGAGCTTGCACTTGCGCCTCTGATTTAGCCATAGCTTTATTTGTTTCAGATATTGCCTCTTTATTCGTCATAACATCAGCACGAATGCGACCGACTTCTTTATCTGTGTTAGCTAAATTTTGGTTAGTTGTTTTTAACTCTGTGCGGATCTCCGTAGTTGTTTGACCGAAAGCCTTATTTAGCTCAGTAATTGACGTTTGAGTCTCTTTAATTGCAGACGTGTTATCACCAACCGCAGAGTAAATTTCTTTAACTTCTTGCGCCCATGCTTCATTATCCGTTGCACGAACTTGCCATAGCTCTTTGATTCCAGCTTGTGACTGACCGTGCTTCACTAACAAACTACGTGATAGTTGAGAGTCAGCGTTACTAAGAATAAGCGCTGTCTCAGCATTCCAATCCAAGCGTTTATCAAGTTGCTGACCGGCTTCAAATGACATGAAATGCCCATCAAGCTCTGGCAATATCGTTCCTACATCAAACTCCGATTCCCCGCGAATAAACTCAGTCCACTCAGATTGATTGCCTGTTTTATCCACCAGCCTTGCTCTAAAATAAAATGCCACACTTGCTGACAAACCTGCCATTTCATACGTTTTAGATGGATATGGAACATCAGATAGCAGCATCAGACCTTCGCCATCATTGGTTTTGCTGTACTGGATTTCAGTTTTTAACGTATCACTGGTGTTCTCACCAAATTCCCAGTCTAACTTAATACCAAAGACTAATGGTGACACTCTAAAGTTAACCGGTTTTGGTGGGTTACCCATTTTTCCGGTTAACGTTTTTTCTTCAGAATATCCCCACCCGCTTGAGATCTCAGAGGCATTAATGGCTCGAACGCGGACTAAATATCGACCAGAATAAACATTAGGAACTTCAATAGAGTTAATGGAACTGCGAGGCATATTGACCCAATTACCTTCGTTTCTACGCCATTGCGCTTCATAAGAGATTGCGTTTTCAACTTGTGGCCACTGTGCTCGCATTGTTTCAAAGCTAACGCCTTGACTGACCATTGAATAAGAATCAATGATAATGTTTTTCGGAGCTTGCTGATTATTAGGAGGAATAACGCTAATAGGCCTTTCATCAATCAACGCACCAGAATCAACATGTTCATATTTATTGGGATCATGCTGAATGGCGGTAATAGTAAATTGATTAGATTCATTTTCTGTAACACTAACAACGCGATATTGTTGCGCATACAGTTCTTCTGATTCAACAACCCACACACATTCTGTCTCTGGTGTCTCACTGTATTCCGTTGTAACAGTGATCACTTTTCCCGATACTGCTTGTATCGTTCTTGCTTGCGATTGCCCTGAAGGAAGATTGAGAATTAATCGATCACCACTCACAGCACTTGAAACACGGTCTAACGTGATATTTCTGCCATCGATGGCACTCACTCGACCACCAGTGACTTTTCCTGACAACAGTTCATCAGCAACAGCGATAATGTAACCGGGTTGCGGAATGTTCCCATCTAACCCGACAGAGAATGTCACCATTCTGTCTTTATTGTTTGTCAGTATTCCCCAGCGCCCTTTTCTGTTGGCTTCACTTTGTCGGGTGCAACCAATTGCCGTAACCTCCAATTGATTAAACCCAAACCGAGAAACTAAATCAGGTTCAAACACTGGCTCCATTGCATCAGCATATCCATTTTGCGGATCTGAATACGAAACCAATGCAGTGGAATACTTTTCTTTACTGCTACTGCTTGAATAAATAAATTTTCCATCAATCACATTAGCTCGGGTATAGCTATAATCGATATCACGAGGCATATCCGCTAATGTTACAATTTGACCGCCACCCCAATAGGTCATCCCTCGAAAGATGGCTGCAAAATCACGTAGCACGTTATACGCTTCATTTCTATCTTGCACATAAACATCACAGACATAACGAGGTTCGGTACCATCACCACCTTTTCCATCGGGTACCAATTGATCACAATACTGCGCTATACGGTATAACTCCCATTTATCTATCTGTTGTTGATTTATTCGTTGTCCAAGACCAAATCTATCGGAGATAACAATGTCGTAGAAAACCCATGCAGGATTATTGGTCCATGCCCATTTAAAGGAACCATCCCACACGCCCGTGTAGGTGCGATCAATAGGATTGTAATTTGAGGGTATTCTGATTATGCGCCCTTTCGGTTTGCACGTTATTTGCGGAATAGAGCCGTTGAATTGTTTAGAGTCGAATTCAATATAAAGTAACGCTGTATGAGGATAGGTGAATTTAGCATCAATGACTTCAGTGTAACTTTGCAAAACAACCGTATCACCGATTTTACTGCTATTAGCATCATTAGATACCTTTCTAACACGTAGTGACCATGATGTTTTCGACTCAGGTAAATCAATTCGATGCGCGCGCTCATAACCCGAAGTCGTTTTTCCTTTCACGGCACTGTCAATAATAGTTTTCCAACTACCACCGTCGGTTTGTAAATCAATGGCGTATTTAACTTCATTACCCACCAGATCCCCATTATCTTCTTGCTTGAATAATGAGGGCCACTTTAGACGAATCCGAATAGCCGATAATTGTGAATTGGTAAATGTGTGAACCCATGGTGTTTTACTCGAAATCGTTGAGCCAACATTGATTTCATTTTCAGCGCTAGGTAATCCTTGAATGTAAGTCTGTGCTTGTGTGCCTGATCTAAAATCCCACGTTACACCACTAAAATTTGCATTTCCTTCAGTGTCTTCTAACGGTGTGCCATCAAGAAAGATATTTTGTGCTGTTAACTCTCCGGCAAATTCTCCCTCACCCAAGGCAATGAGTAACTTTGCTTTAGCAATAGATTGCAAATCATCAGGTTGCTCAACAGGCACACGAGGACTACCACCGCCCCCTTTTTGACCGTGAATTGTTTTTCTCATTAGATTATTCCAAATAGACTTATTGCTGATCTTCTACATAAATACCTGCGGAAATGATGGCACCACCAATAGTTCTTTCGCCATAAAGCACTGGCACAGGGTAACCTTGAGAAACAGTATTAGTAGGAGAGCCAAATGCATACGAAGGTTTGTTTTCACCCTGATCTTGCATTGCAAGACCTTTCGGTTGAGGTGAAAGCATTTGAATAACACCGCCGATAGCTACTGATGCGCCAACAGCAAATAAAAGGTTACTGGCCCATAATGCTGATCCCCAAGGTAGCCATATAGCTGCAGCAACAAGGACGGCACCAAAAATAGTCTGAAAAACACCACCTCTTTTGCTCCCCATCACAATGGGAACGATACGAATAATTTCTTCTGATATTGGAAAATTAAGATCATCAACACCAATATTCTTTTTCCCTTTAAATACGGCGTATGTTAATCCTCGTGATTTACTGGTATTTAAATACTGTTCAAACCCATTTAAGGTACAGCAAAGTGCTCTGATTGCTTCTGATGTTGTCGTAATTATGCGCTGATGAGTTTTACCAAATGTTTTTCCTAATATTCCGCTTAACTCTATTGTTACCATTTTTTTCTTCTTGCATAAAAAACTCCCATAAAAAAAAACCCCGCACTTGGCGGGTAGGCATAAGAAATATAAGGTTATATCTTCCTTACTTTCTTCCTATTAAATCTTCGTTTAAATAGTTTCCTTTGAAATATCCTTTAGATGTACAGGTGTCAAATAATACCTGTTCATAAAATTTACCATCACCTATTTGCATAGCTGGATCTACGCCCATTTTTTGCCCTACGTCCGTAAAGTGCAATTAATTTATTGTAAGCATTTTTAGTTACAAAACTTTTAAAAACAACCCAACCAGAATATGCTCCATAAGAATTTTTTGCGTTAACTAACCCGCAATATATATATTCAGGCTCATTATTAATAGAGATGACTCTTTCGCTTAATTTGAATTTCGCGCTTTCCCCCATCTTTTAACCCATTGGATACCCATGCTTTGATTGTTATTTCTTCTTCTTGAGTTAATGGACGATAGTCAATTTTTTTTATCATCAGATTGTTTTTGTGCATACACAAAACTAGGTAGTGCCAATAATGTCATAATTAAAAATGATAATAGATTTTTCACGATAAACCCTCTTCATGTAGACTTTTATTAATTCTTAAAATAATAACCGTTCTATCTCGCCAATAACCACCATAAGGAACTCGTTGGCTTAATCTCCCATAAAGGTGATGCAACAACATACCATCATCCAGAATAATACCGGCATGATTTGCAACATTAGATTGAACCTGCATAACAACCATATCGCCTGCTTGTGGTTCACCTTCTACTTTCACAAATCCCGCTTCTTGCCAATTATCCATATAGCGATCTTCACCTCGCTCCCACCATGGATAATCAACACGATAATCAGGTAATACAATATTATGTGTTTGCTTAAAATAACTCATTATTAGCCCCCAACAATCCGTAAAACCAAGCACAAATGGACGGCCAATAAGAGGAAGTTCGCCTCGAGGAAGAATTTCACGAAAATCCCCTTCAGGGTAACTGACAATATACCAAGGGATACCCAGTGCATCACATTGAGCCTGATCTAACTCAGAAGGCTGAGTCGTAGCATCTGGATGACTATGAACAATACCAATAACGACGCCTTGGTCTTCACATAATGCATATTCTTGGGGAGAAATAACGAAGTGCTCTTGAGGTGTTGTAGCTACATTTACACAAGGTAAATACGTCTTTACTCTGTATTTTTGTACGATAACGCCACATGCTTCTTTGGGATATTCCTTTTTTGCATGAGAAAATATCGCCTCTCGTATTTTCTTTTGCATCATTATTATTTCCGTAACAATGAGGTTCCGACAAAACCACCAAAAGGAAGAGGATTATTCTTACCGAATCGAGGCACACACCCCGTTTTCAATAAACCACTGCACTTATCTAGTGATGGATCGTCAACAGGATTACCCTGTTTATCAAAATAACCATTTTGCCCTGCATAATCACACCCATCTCCCGATTTATATTGCCCTCGTAAACACCATGTACACATTGAATGTAGTTGCCGAGTGGGTATCATCACACCTTGTAAATCCATTGGACTCGCCAGTGTAAATTCAACAAATTCATTTGTTTCTGCACTTTTACTATCAATATAAAAGACAGATACTCGCTCTTGGGTAGGATCTGCAGAAGCATTCCCATCACTAAAATTTTCTGCATCGAGATAATGAGAAAGTGTATCGTGAATAATCACTTTTGCTTTCAACATATCATCATAATGCAGACATAATGCGGTTATTGAGCTATCTAAATTAGCCACTGATAGTTTAGGATTAGCGCTAGATCCCGTTGTAGAGGACTCTAACCCTTCTATTTGAACTGGCCATGCCCCATATTCATTCCCTTGCCACCAAATGGACTTAGCCTCTATTTCTCCTTTAGCCTTTTGCATTTCCTCTTCCGTGATAGGAATATTGTATGCATGGAATCTCAGAATATTAGGAACACCAAATTCTGTACCATCAACTTCAAAAAGCCGGACAGTATTGCCCGGCTCTAATTTTTGATAATCGGCTGTGATCATGATTTAAATGCCTGAATAAAAACCAAAGAAAGGGTGTAATTTCCTGCACCGTTCGGAATGAGTTTGTGTTCATCACAACGATACAATCCAAGTGGCTCAAGAGGCGGTTTCCAGAAAAATGACTTTATTCCTGCGTGTTTATCAATAAAGTGACGGATAGCTGAAATGTAATTATCATCACCCACAAACTCCATTGCCCATTTCTGACTACGTGAATTTAAACCATTGCCAGAAACTTGTTCATAACCATCCCCAAACTTGACTTTCCTTGTGTTGTAAGAGACATCTTCAGTCGGGTTTATACGTGGACACCAAGTGAATGTTTCCATTTTTAACGGCCTCCTCGAGTTGCATTCCAAATTAAACCACCCGGCCTAATATCTTTAGACATTAACTCTCGGTAACGACTATCAACAAATCGGCCAATCTCCGCACCAAACTGCTCGAATCCATTCGTTGATTGAGTTTCTGAATTACCGTTACCATCAATGGTAATGTAAACCTGAGGTGCTGAAGGAGCGCCCTGATTATTACCACCAACAACTCTAACCCCTAAGTTGCCATCTGCAGTTCGAGTTAATGGCATTATAGCCTCACTCCCTGCCTCACCCATGAGTCCGAGATTAGGCGCGCCCCCCTTAGCAAAGGCAAAATAAGTGGGTGAGCTAACGATCTGATTACTATAAGAACCTAGACTTTCTGAACTATGTACCCCACCTTTAGCATGAGCAACACCACCTAAAAATCCACCAACAGCGCCCATCCAACCACCAGCACCGGCCATTGTATTCAGGCTATTCACTATTGCCGCATTAATGAGTACATTCTGAATAGATTTCAACACGCTAACAGACCAATCTTTCCAGCTGGCTTTATTACCATTTAATTTATCGCTAATAGTATCAACCATTCCTCCCATTGCATTTTGAACAACAGAAGCTGTTTGAGTAGCGTAGTTACCGCTTTCTTGAACCCAATCTTTCATTCCTCGCGTTATACCTGCGGTCCAGTCAGATTCAGCGAGCGCTATATTTCGATACTTAAGATCTAATGCATCTAATGCTTTAGATCTGGCTTCAATATCTTCTGTTTTCTTCGCAGATTCATTGTAGATACGGTCTATTTGCTGGCTTTCTTCAAAGTAGCTTTTTTCTCTTGAACTCATGCTATTGGTTTGAGTCGCTAACGTAGCTTCATCGTTAAATTTGACTGCGGCTTCTTGCAGTTTTTTACGAGCCTCTTCCATATCACGATGCTTTTTCACGGCATCATCAGCTTTTTGCGTCCATTCTGCGAGAGCGACAGATGAACGTTCAATCGCTTCTCTTTGCTTATCAGTCCATTTAGCCCCATTTTCATGTGATGCTGCATAAAGAGAAGCGGCTTTTTCGCCTTGTGAAGCCCTAACCTTCTGAACCTCTGTTGCTACACTTAAATCTGCAATCTTCCGCTCATATTGTTCTGCGGTTCTTTCAGCTTCTTTTTGCGCCTTTTCGTAGGCGCTTTGTGTTGCCCTCCCCGTTTTAAGAGATTCATTTAGCTTTTGCTGACTCCTGTATGCGTCTACCTGATTTTCAATATATTTTCTTCTAGCATCAGCAAATTCTGGTGTATTTAATAACCCAACATCATCAGCAGAAAACTCAGCTTGTTTGACTATTTTGTCCTCACCCGATAATGAAGATAGAGTCTTATTTCTCTCTGAATTATCTATTAACGCCTGCTGTTTATCAGTCAATGTTGCATTGGGAATGCGCATTGGAATATTAACTAATGCCTGTCGAGTCGCTAAAACATTATTACCAATATTCATAATTTGATTGAATTTGGTTTGCTCGGCATTCATTAATAGCAGTGATTGATGGGTTTTATTTTGCTCTAAGTCCTGTTGACGTATAAGAAAATTTCGCTGGCTGTCTACCGCATTTAATGCGCTTGTCGTTTTTTCTTTCTCTTGTTCCATTTGATACAACCGCTGAGTTTCAGCGGCTAATGCAGATACAGTTTCCTTTATACGCCATTGTAATCTTTCTCTTGCTACACCTTCAGGCAAATTCTCCACTTCACGTTGAGCACTTACTATGCCACGCTCCATGTTTTTGATTTTAGCAAGTTGCTTTTCGTATTCCTCAATTTGAACTTCAAGCGTTTTTCTTTATATTTTTTGACTCATCATGCGACTGCGATAGAGTCATGTTGGGCATACGTTCTTTGAGAGTATCTAACGTATTAGCATACTCAAGGGCAGATCTTCTCGCATCTTGCTGGCGCTGATGCATAATATACCAAGCAGTCGCGCCCGCCATTACGAGACCAGGAACCCCACCAATTAACCCCATTGCACCACCAAGAAGACGTGTTCCAACCGAAGTTACTCTATTAAGGTTTTCTTGTGCTGTGCGTCTAGCTGAAATATTCCGGTTTAATGTTCCTTGTGCGGAAGCTAAGCGACGTTCAGCCAATGCTTGTTGCTCAACACTTTGTGCTGCTAACCTTGCCTGTTGAGCACGATAGACTGCCGCCCTTGCTCTAGCCGTTGATATTTTGATACCTTGCAATTGAGCTTGAGCATGTGCTATTTCACTTTTTGTTGCACGCGCAACCCCAATGGTTGCATTCGCCACACTCGTTGTCAGCCCGCCAAAATAACGCGCCAGACCTAGACCAATTAACACACCAGAAACAGAGGCTATACCATCAATATTGTTCGCAATCCCCTCCATTGCGGTTGATAGTGTGCGAGTAGCACCTGATGTTTCATTAACATTGCCAATCCATGCCATGAACGCATTTTCAATCTTCTGTGCAGACCCACTTACCGTGCTGGTAATTGCTCAAATTCGGCTCGTAACTGTTGCGTATTTGTCAGGATAGGAACAATTTTATCCATCGTGAGTAGTCCACTTTGCGACATTTCACGCAGGCCACCAATCGTCGTCCCCATACCATCAGCCAGCATTTTTGCTAATCGCCCACCATTTTCCATAACGGCATTAAATTCTTCACCGCGAAGAACACCCGAGCCTAATGCTTGACTTAGCTGTGTAATAACAGAACTGGTTTCTTCAGCGCTGGCGCCAGAGAGTTTTAATGAAGTTGCAATGGTTTCGGTTACTTTCGCAACATCACTTGAGGCATAACCCGCATCACGCATGGATTGTGCAACACGGCTGTATAGATTCGTATTCGCTGCAATGGATGTGCCTGTTCGTTGGCTCAGCGTCATTAACTCTTGCTGTGCTTGTTTAAAATCTTCCATCGACGTAGACGCTAATTTTAATCGACCACTGAGTTGACTCCATATGTCTGCATAATTGATAAGTTGCTGTGTTGCAAAAGCCCCTGCAAATGCACCCGCAACGCCTGACACGGTATTTTTAATGGACGATAATTCACCATTTAGATCATGGATAGCGCGTTGCATTTCACGAGATGCACCACTGGCGCGTCGCCCGCCTTGCTCAATGATCCGATAATAGTTTTCTCCCATACGCGAAGCCCGCGCTATTTCAGATTGAAACGAGGAAGAATTAGCAGAAATTTTAATAATCAGTTCACGCAGTTTTGCCATTTTATCCTCGCAAAAATAATTAATTTTCTGAAATAGACTGAAAGAAATTCTCTAACCCATTAGAACTATCATCACTTTCTTGGGTTGCTTTGGGGTCCCACCGTAAAAGCACATCAGAAAGCGTGCATTTACCGCCTTGAGAGTGATAAATAGAAGAAACGAGATGTGCTGTTTGAATATCACTACGAATATCACCGATGGGATTAATGCGATCAAAAGCCATCCACATCCGAAGTTCACTCAAGCTCATTTGGCGAGTGAGTTCATCAAGAGTGCGCCCCATGCGGAGCGCCAGTGTCATTAAAAAGAAAGTATCAGGCTGGGCTACTTTTTTTCTGCATCATCGACCGAAATAGTTAAATCGAGCGCTTGTTTTAATAAACGAGAATGTACAGGGCCATAAATAGCCATCACATCGTTGATGTCTGATTCATCAAAAACGACCTCCCCGTTTTCATCACGCAACACATCAATAAACATCACAACATCGGCACGTAAATTACGTTGTGCAATTTCAATGTCAGATAACGAATGTTCATCTTCAGCATTATCATGATGAATAATTTCACGCCACTTCATCCATGCAGGTGATGACGGTTCACGAAGCATAACAACCGCATTTTCCCATTCAGCAACATTCACTTTCTTTGTGCGAAAAGCGTTCTTTTCACTTAAAGCCAGTGATTTTAATGACGGTTTTTTCATGGTTATTCGCTACCTTTATTTAAATTAACAGTCCCGTTTTTAATCGGCTTAGATTTACCTTTTAAACGTAGGGTAAATGAAGCTGAAACCACACCCGAAGTAGAAACACTCCAACTGTTTTGACGTACCTCGGCTAAAAAGGCATAGCCAATCCCCGAAGGGAACTCCACTTTAAAGGCATGAACTTCATCATTTTCATACGCGGTACGTAATGTTTCTTGTCCTTCATCATCGGTGAAATTACCATTAATGGTGAATTCTGCAGGTGCGGATAATCCATTGGTAACTTCTTGCTCCTCAGAGCAGAGCGTGGTGACATCAATATCTGATTTCTGCCCACCGGTATAACTGATTTCTTTTGTTGAACAAGAAATTCCTAAAAATACCGCATCAGCTGGGTTAACTTCTGTTGCGGGTAATTTCGAGACACTGATTTTAGTGCCTTGTGTTTTTTCATATTTACTAGACATGATCATTTCCTATTGGCATAAAAAAACCACCCGAAGGTGGCTTTAGTGTGAATAATAAGGCGATGCTATTGCCAAAATTGGCACTCAAATGTTGCTCTAAACAATCCTGTATCTGGCTCGTAGTCTTGTTTCTCTGAAATTTCAACAGGACTTAATTTTGTTAAGGCATTAGCAAATAACAAGCGAAGCGTTCTCGCCTCATCAATCGTATCGGCATAAACATCAACCTGAATATTCGTCATCGTTTCGGCTTGCCCCTTCAGTACATCGCCTTTGATATCGTACAAAGAGAAGACACACCAAGGCGCTGTTATTGCAGGGCTTGATTGTGGAACAACACACGGAAAAACTTTATCAGGTAATACGGGTGATAAAATTGCGTAGATATCAGCCTCTGTCATTTTCCTAGCGCCTCATCAATCGCTCTATTTAATTCGCTAATGGCTAAATTGGCTGCCTTATCCGATTCACGATCAAAAGTAGGACGAACAAAAGGCCTCGGCGCCATTTTAGAAGTGCCCTCTTCAAGAAAGCGCCAATAAAAGGCATTGTTAGGATGATCACTTTTCATGGATGTATCACTGTTTGTGCCTGAAGCGTTACTCCCTCGAACATAAACGCCCGAAGAAACCTCACCTTTATTGCGCATTCTGTGATTACGGGTCACTATATTTCGTGCTAATTTTCCCGTCTTTCGTGGTGCGGACGTTCTGATTTCATCACGTAATAACGTTGCGGCCGCATTGGTTGCTTTTCGCATCGCTTGATGACTTTCAGCTCGACTTAAAACATCTAACTCTCTTGATAAGTCGAGTAGATCGGAGAAATCCAAATTCATGATTGTTTAACTCCTTGTTTGCATAGCAATTCTAATCGAGTCAATTTCTCATCAGGGATGACTGACTGAATGTCATAAATTTGCTCACACCAAACCATTCTGCAGGTACTGTTAATGTCGGGTCGATAACGCATCCACACTCTAACAGTAACCTCTGACATTTCAGCATTAGCGGATATCAGTTCACGACCAGAAAGATGTTTTACTTCGCACCGCACTGAAGCGATATCAACCCACTCTTTTTTAAGTTGCCCTGAAGGTAATTTAATGGGTGCGTTACGCTGAAATTTAACCTTGTGCCTTAGGCGACCAGCTTGCATACAACCTCCTACACACCGTAAATTCGATAAGGCTGCAATAACGCTTCCACTGCAAATGGTTGAGTTGAAAACGAGCTTACCGTAATCACACCTTCTCGATTGTCATACCACTGCCCAATCAGTAGTAACATGGCTGCTGAAACATCATCTGTCAGTAATAGATGATCGGCATCTTCTTGGTATCCTTCCGATACTTCCTTTTCATAAAGCGTCCTGCGAGTGTAGTTCTCGACAAAC
>NZ_MIIZ01001443.1:0-347 GCF_001743005.1 Shigella sp. FC1967
CGCCTGGGGAGTACGGCCGCAAGGTTAAAACTCAAATGAATTGACGGGGGCCCGCACAAGCGGTGGAGGCATGTGGTTTAATTCGATGCAACGCGAAGAACCTTACCTACTCTTGACATCCAGCGAATCCTTTAGAGATAGAGGAGTGCCTTCGGGAACGCTGAGGACAGGTGCTGCATGGGCTGTCGTCAGCTCGTGTTGTGAAATGTTGGGTTAAGTCCCGCAACGAGCGCAACCCTTATCCTTTGTTGCCAGCACGTTATGGTGGGAACTCAAAGGAGACTGCCGGTGATAAACCGGAGGAAGGTGGGGATGACGTCAAGTCATCATGGCCCTTACGAGTAGGG
>NZ_MIIZ01001444.1:0-347 GCF_001743005.1 Shigella sp. FC1967
TTGAATACGAAGGAGTCCGACACGCTGGCTCCTGCCTTGGTTGGCTATGCCAAATCAACAGAAACCTACCGGAGCTGGCGGAGAGTGTCTGGAGCAACAGAGCGATTGCATATGGTCATCAATATCTACGCGGGTTCTGGATTGCTGAGACCTTTCATCGCTCGGGCTCCTGAGACCGTCCTGACGACCCAAGAGCTACTGGTCTTCTCATCACAGGTTAAGAGCATGGATGTATCCAATCATCCAGAGTGGTTTAGGGGCCGGAGGTAGTCATGAAGCCAGTTCTCTGGATATTCGTCCTGATCATCGCCCCTTTCGTCATTGCGAAAGTGGACCAGTGGCGCAAA
>NZ_MIIZ01001445.1:0-346 GCF_001743005.1 Shigella sp. FC1967
CAGCCTCGCGTTTTTCCGCACTTGTTCGGACAAGACCGATTTGCCCTTCCCGCTGGCTCCCATTACGAGCGAGTGAGATTCTACTTTGTTATCAAAAAACATAATTCCGCCCCCAAAGAGGTGTTGCTATAAAACATGGTTTGAACATCTGGCGCTGTTATTGCGCCCACCGATACTCTGGGCAACGCACTCTGTTCTGGCCGCTTTTCCCTTTGCCATTGGCAATGTCCTCTTCATTCTTCTCAGCCCCCCAGCTTACTCAGTATTTCAGCTTTTGTGGCGCGATGGCCGCGCATTAAAAGAGCATTCAGCAGGTATCCAGTGAACACATCTGTACTCGGCATAC
>NZ_MIIZ01001446.1:0-346 GCF_001743005.1 Shigella sp. FC1967
TTTTTTCGCCCCTGTATTTGGTCGCTCAAAAAATGTGGTGGTCAGACGCTTCGCTTGACGGGGGGGCTTTGCCCCCCAAAACGAAACACGTTCACTGGGGTTCACTTGCCATCGCTGGGGCGTGTCATTTCGTTTCGGCTCCCCCTGTTTTTCCCTTTCTTCGCTGGACGCTCATCAGGATAAAAACAAAAAGCCTACCGCCCTCGTTTTACTCGGTTGGTCAAATCGCTTCTTGCCACAAAACAAGTTTGTGACTTTCAGCGATTTCGCATCGTTTTACTTGTCAGTTTGCACGATGTTAAAAACGCACTCAGAAGCCCGCAAAACCGTTCTAAACTTTCAGCGT
>NZ_MIIZ01001447.1:0-345 GCF_001743005.1 Shigella sp. FC1967
ATTCTTTATGCAGAATTTCAATTACTGCACTCTCCACTAGAAGACATAAAAAAATAAAAATAGAAAACTTTTCCATATAGCGAGACATATCTATCAAGAATGCGGGAGCCTATGGTTATGAAATATCGGACAATCTTATCAGTGTTACTTATATAAATGAAAAATGGTGAAGTAAATTACCAAAAATAAAATCCTGTTTAAAATTTCGAAAAAAGAAATTCAATCTTTAAATATAAAAATCTAATTATTCTTTATGCAGAATTTCAATTACTGCACTCTCCACTAGAAGACATAAAAAAATAAAAATAGAAAACTTTTCCATATAGCGAGACATATCTATCAAGA
>NZ_MIIZ01001448.1:0-345 GCF_001743005.1 Shigella sp. FC1967
GCTGCTGGGAGGTGCCCAATGATTAAGCGATTTTGGACACAGTTAGACCCCAACAAGAAGCGTTGGGTGTCTATCGCTGGCGGCGTCTTCGTTCTTTTTGCGGTCGTGACAATGTTCTCTGGTGAACCCAAGAAAGAAGAGAAGCGCGGTCGCCAAGAAACCATCAAGCACGTTCTCACAGACAAAAAACACCCGTGAGATCGGGATAGATTCGTTGTCTGCCGATGTGAAGATGGTGTCTCGTGAAAAACTCCGACCTGAAAAAGGAGCTGGAACGAGTCAAGAAAGAGCTGGAGGAAACCAAAACCACTGCCGGGAAATCCAGTGATGTTGGCCGTGAGATGA
>NZ_MIIZ01001449.1:0-345 GCF_001743005.1 Shigella sp. FC1967
CTGCTTTCTCATCGAGTCCGCCCCGCTTGTACGGGGGGTTGAAGAATGATGCCTTTTCTGCCGCAGCCGCGACAACAGTCTGCCCCGTTTGTACGGGGGGTTGAAGTTGCGCTGTGGGCGTGGGGTTGTCTTCAGGGTTGTCCGCCCCGCTCTGGCGGGGGTTAAAGGTACTGGGCCAGCAGCATAAACACTGTTTTCATGTCTTCCCCTTTATGGTTGGGGGTTAAAGAAACACAGGGAGCTCCACCAAGCGTATCTGCTGGTCTGCCCCGCGTAAGTGGGGGTTAAAGTGAGCTGACGTTCGAGGAGGTAGATCAGTTGTTGTCCGTCCCGCACCAGCGGGGG
>NZ_MIIZ01001450.1:0-344 GCF_001743005.1 Shigella sp. FC1967
GCTGCTGGGAGGTGCCCAATGATTAAGCGATTTTGGACACAGTTAGACCCCAACAAGAAGCGTTGGGTGTCTATCGCTGGCGGCGTCTTCGTTCTTTTTTGCGGTCGTGACAATGTTCTCTGGTGAACCCAAGAAAGAAGAGAAGCGCGGTCGCCAAGAAACCATCAAGCACGTTCTCACAGACAAAAACACCCGTGAGATCGGGATAGATTCGTTGTCTGCCGATGTGAAGATGGTGTCTCGTGAAAACTCCGACCTGAAAAAGGAGCTGGAACGAGTCAAGAAAGAGCTGGAGGAAACCAAAACCACTGCCGGGAAATCCAGTGATGTTGGCCGTGAGATGA
>NZ_MIIZ01001451.1:0-343 GCF_001743005.1 Shigella sp. FC1967
GCATTGCAGCAGGCGGTGATTAACCTTGACGTGGCTTTCTCCAACTTTTTTTAATCCGAAACTAAAAGCCCGTTTTCCCACGTTTTAAAAGTAAGCATGGCAGACAATCTAGCTATCATTGTGTCGGGATCAAAGTCATTGATGGCGCGATAAAAATCCCGAAAATCGCACCGATTGAAGCGCGTTTTACATCGTGAAATTACGGGGGCGCTGAAAAGTATCACACTGAGCCGCAGCGCAACCGGAAAATACTATGCGTCACTACTCTGTGATGACGGGGTAGAAGCACCGGCAAAGCCAACATTGATATCAAATATCACGGGGCTTGATGTGGGGCTGAGTC
>NZ_MIIZ01001452.1:0-343 GCF_001743005.1 Shigella sp. FC1967
TTGCTATCGAAAAACTCACTCCCAACCTAACAACGGAGATCTGGCAAGAAAGTAACGGCACATTGCTTATCTATGGTGGCGATATCCATCAACCTATGGATGAAAATTTAATTCAAGATCTAAAACAGCTACGTCGCCGTCGTCCACTTGATGCCGTTATTTGGGTATCAGAAAATAATTTATCGCAACAACCGCTGGGTCATTCCTTATTTAATCACTTAAATTCGACCAACACCGATACCGCAAGCCGCTATTTCCACCAGCTCTTTCGTCAATTACGCTGGCAAGCCCCCCATTTGGCTTTGGAACGTCAGTAATAACGGCGAAATAACCACAGATGAAA
>NZ_MIIZ01001453.1:0-12349 GCF_001743005.1 Shigella sp. FC1967
TTTATTGTGGGTGTCGAAGAAGGCATGTTCCCAAGTCAAATGTCGCTAGATGAAGGTGGACGTTTAGAAGAAGAGCGTCGCTTGGCTTATGTTGGTGTCACGCGAGCAATGAAAAAAGTTAACACTCACTTATGCTGAAAATCGTCGTTTTATATGGAAAAGAAGTCAGTCATCGACCTTCTCGTTTTATTGGCGAATTACCTAAAGAGTGTGTTGAAGAAGTCCGTTTACGCGCGACAGTTTCACGCCCTGTTAATCATAGTCGTTTAGGCACTCCGATTATCGGCAATGATACGGGTTATTCGCTTGGACAACGTGTGAAACACCCCAAATTTGGTGATGGCACCATTATTAATATTGAAGGTAGTGGTGAACATTGTCGATTACAAATCGCTTTTAATGGTGAAGGTATTAAATGGCTGGTGGCAGCATTTGCTCGACTGGAATAAGCCTCGATTAGAGTGAATGAATATTATTCTAATATAAAAACACCCTTAGTGATTAGATAGATACACGGGGGTGTTTTTTTTTAAGGGAAGCTTGCGTCGGTTAAGGAATAATCTCGTTATCTATTCTTACTTAACGGGATCTCTTAATGAAGCTCACTAGTTTGTCGCATACCAACGCTTTTATTACACCAGTTACACCTTGCTCGAAAACGTCGTCTGTCTCTTTTTCGAGTAATGAATTATTGATCGAAAATATTGAGGAGATCCTTCTTGATACTTATTACCACTGTGAACCGATCAATAAATTTGAAGAAGATTTGTATTGCAAATTATTGAGACACCAGCGTGATTTTGTTCCTCGTATTAATCTCTATTACAGTGTTGTGATTAACCATATTCAATGGATTAATAACACAATATCAACAAGTGCGTATTTGTTAAAGAAGAAGAATAAAAAGAGAAAATTCTCTTCCGCGTTTATACAAATCTGTAACTTAGCGGAAGAGTGAGTGTTAGAGAGTTAGCTACGTCTTAAATGGCGTTGTGTATAAAGTGCATCAAGCGTAAAGAGGATCAACGCAACCCAAATAAAACCAAAGGTGATTAGGCGTTCTGCATCTATCTTCTCGCCATATACCATTGTCGCAAGAATAAACATCAAGGTTGGGCCAATATATTGGAAAAAGCCCAAGGTTGATAAACGTAGATGATGCGCCGCTTCTGTAAAGAGTAGTAATGGTACAGTCGTAATAATACCGGCTGCAATTAATAAGGTATTTAATGACCAACTGTTTTCCAGCATATTGCTAGTCGGCGAATGTGTGAAAAATAAAATATAAATTAAAGCAACAGGAAATAGCCATAATGTTTCTACTAGCATACCTGTTTGTGCATCGACACCTAATTTTTTACGCAGTAATCCATAAAGACCAAAAGTCACGGCGAGGCTTAACCCAATCACGGGTACTGAACCAAAGTGCCAGAGTTGAATAAATACGCCCGTAAATGCTAAACCTACCGCTATCCATTGCATACGGCGGAAGCGCTCGCTTAAGAACAGCATACCAAACAACACGTTAACCAGTGGGTTAATAAAGTAACCAAGGCTGGCTTCTAGCATATAGCCATGGTTAACCGCCCATATATAGGTAAGCCAGTTAGTTGCGATAATGACAGCCGTTAGTGCTAAAAGAAAAATTTTTTTAGGTTGACGTATTAACTGGCGCAAATAAGGCCAATGACGACTGATAGTCATTAGAATCAACATAAAAAAAGAACGACCATAAAATACGGTGCGTTAAGATCTCTTCTGCGGGCACTTCTTGAATGCTTTTAAAATAAACAGGGGCAATACCCCAGATCAAATAGGCGCCTAAGGCACATAAAACGCCTTTCATCGTGTTTTTCTGGCTCATGCTATCTCTGGTATTGATGGAAAGGAAAAGTGTGACGGGGTTATCATACCCAATGACATTATCTAATGTGTCATTAGGCATGTATTTTTACAAGTAATTAATACTAATCTAAGCATTATCGCGCGCAATGAATTTTAATAAAGGCTTAACCTACAATATAGGTTGCAGTCCCACTTGCAATATGAACTTGTTTTTCATTATGTAATTCAACACGAGCAACAGACACCTTATTGCCACTGCGTAAAATATGGCTACTTGCAGTAAAATATTCTCCACGTCCTGGTCTTAAATAATCAACACGTAAGTCAATTGTGCCCATATTAGCGAGTTTTTGCTCAAGTAGCTCTTGGGATATTGGTGCTAAACGTGTTAATGCATTACCGACACAAACCAACCCTGCACTGACATCAAGTACAGACGCAATGAGTCCGCCATGTAAGATACGTTGAGCGATATTACCAACAAGTTTATCTTGATAGCGAAATTGAATTTCCGCATAGTCTTGTTCAAAGCGAACGAGCTCTAAGCCGATTAATTGATTAAAGGGCATCTTATAAACAAAAACATGACCAATTAGTGTTTGAGCCTCTTCTAATGTTAACTGTTTTTCCATTTTTAGAACCTCTGTTATCACGTCATTAAGTTAATACTATGTTAATAATACATGACGAAGTCGTAATTGCACATTCGTGCTATAAATATAATGATGTAAAAATATACGAGATTTAATGGCGATTACGTGTAAAATATGGTCGCAAACGTGTAATAAAGCATATATATAAGAATTAATTCGAAAGTAAGTACTAACTTCTATATTATTCAATAATGAAACAGGATCATTAACTATGCGTTACATCCGTTCTTTACTTGCGGTGGTTTTATTCTATCCAGCATGGGGATTTACATCCGAAATACAAGCATCATCTCCTGCACCGCTTGTTCAGGGCAGTATCATTTCTGGTTTATTACAAGAATATGATTCACCTTTTGTTCTTTATCCTTATGAATCCAATTATATTATTTACACTGATACCTCTGATATGAATAAAGAGGCTATTCAAAGTTATGATTGGGGTAATAAGGCTAAAAAAGATGAGGTGAAATTTCAGCTCAGTTTGGCTTTCCCTTTATGGCGCGGTATCGCGGGTGAAAACTCTGTTTTAGCGGCATCTTATACTCAACGCTCTTGGTGGCAATTAAGTAATAAGAAAGAATCGGCTCCTTTCCGTGAGACAAATTATGAACCACAACTTTTTCTAGGGTGGGCAACAGATTATAAATTTGCGGGGTGGACACTTCGTGAAATAGAAGCGGGTTTTAACCACGAATCGAATGGCCGATCAGATCCCACCTCTCGTAGTTGGAACCGCGCTTATGCACGTTTTATGGCACAAAAAGGCAATTTACAGCTTGATCTAAAACCTTGGTATCGCTTTAGTGAAAGTGCTGAACGTGATGATAATCCAGAGATTAATCGCTATATGGGTTATTACCGTTTAAAAGCGGGCTATCGGTTAGGCGAAAGTGTGATCACTGCGACTGGGCGTTATAACTGGAACAGTGGTTATGGGGCGGCTGAATTAGGCTGGAGTTACCCAATTACTAAACATGTACGCTTTTATACCCAAGTATTTAGTGGTTATGGTGAATCAATGATTGATTATAATTTTCGTCAGACACGAGTTGGTGTTGGCGTGATGCTTAATGATATGCTGTAATTTTCCCCGTTCTGGGTTAGCATAGCCTTATAAATGATGATGGCACCTTCACATTGGTGCCTTTTCTTTTACTCCTCATCATAGTTTTTATCAGCAGCTTTTCAGAGGAACGGTGTGTCCACAGCAGAAGTTCTTAATTCAATGCCATCAGCACAGGCTATTTTGCGAGAAACCTTTGGTTATCAGCAATTTCGTCCTGGTCAGCAAGAAATCATCCATACTATTACAACGGGAAGAGATTGCCTCGTCGTGATGCCGACAGGGGGGGGTAAATCCCTTTGTTATCAGATTCCAGCATTATTGCTCGATGGGGTGACGGTGGTTATTTCTCCACTAATCTCACTGATGAAAGATCAGGTCGATCAACTTTGCCTTCATGGTATTGAAGCTGCTTATTTAAATTCAACCCAAACGCGAGAAGAGCAGTTTGATGTTCAAATACGTTGTCAAAAGGGTGAAATAAGACTGTTGTATATTGCTCCTGAACGCTTAATGATGGAAAGTTTCCTTCAGCAATTAGTGCAATGGAAACCAGCATTACTTGCTGTTGATGAAGCTCACTGTATTTCACAATGGGGACATGATTTTCGTCCTGAATATCGCGGTATAGGGTTATTAAGGCAATATCTTCCGGATGTTCCCATTATTGCATTGACGGCAACAGCCGATAATACAACACGTTACGATATTATTAATCAGCTAGCGTTGCGTGATCCTTTAATTCATATCAGCAGTTTCGATAGACCGAATATCCGCTACACTTCAGTAGAGAAATACAAACCACTAGATCAGCTTTGGCTATTTATTCGTGGTCAGAAAGGAAAATCAGGCATTATTTACTGTAATAGTCGCAGTAAAGTCGAAGAAACAGCAGCGCGTTTGAGTAAACGCGGATTAAGTATTGCGGGTTATCATGCTGGAATGGAAATGGCACAACGCGCTAAAGTACAAGACGCTTTTCAACGTGATGATTTACAAATTGTGGTTGCCACTGTCGCCTTTGGTATGGGGATAAATAAACCTAATGTCCGATTTGTGGTTCACTTTGATATTCCGCGAAATATTGAGTCTTATTATCAAGAAACAGGACGTGCTGGGCGAGATGGACTGCCCGCAGAGGCGGTATTATTTTACGATCCTGCTGATATGGCGTGGTTGCGTCGTTGCTTAGATGAAAAACCAGAAAGTGATCAAAAAGCCATTGAAATGCATAAGCTTAATGCGATGGGGGCATTTGCTGAAGCTCAAACTTGCCGACGGTTAGTACTGCTAAATTACTTCGATGAACATCGACAGAATGCCTGTGGTAACTGTGATATTTGCCTTGATCCCCCTAAGCAATATGATGGTTTAGTGGATGCACAAAAAGCATTGTCCTGTATTTATCGTACGGGTCAGCACTTTGGTATTGGTTATATTGTTGAAATTTTAAGAGGCGCGAATAATCAGCGTATTCGAGATTTGGGACACGATACATTACCAGTTTATGGTATTGGTAAAGCGCAAAGCCATGAACATTGGGTAAGTGTGATCCGCCAGCTTATTCATTTAGGTATGGTGACACAAAATATTGTCCATCGCTCTGCATTACAACTGACAGAGATGGCAAGACCGATCTTACGTGGTGAAGTGCCATTACAATTAGCCGTACCGAGATTATTAAGCCCGACAAAAAGCCGTAATCAACAAACAAAAAGTACCCATAGACAGTATGATAGAAAACTCTTTGCGAAACTACGTAAATTACGTAAGTCTATTGCTGATGAGGAAAATATTCCGCCATTTGTCGTCTTTAATGATGTCACATTGATTGAAATGGCAGAACAATGCCCCGTTTACCCAGATGAATTGTTATTAATAAACGGTGTTGGACAACGAAAATTAGAACGCTTTGGACCCGCTTTTATGACACTCATTCGTGACCATATTGAGGGCTTCGAATAAAGCCAATAAGGAGAGCCAATGACAGCCACTCTGTTTAAATATTCGTGGTTATCGCGTGAAAAGCAGTTTTCTGCATTTACGAATGGCGTCTTATTAGATTTTTGGGGGCAACGTGAAGAGGGTGAGTTTGTTGGTGTCGATGGCGTCAAAATTCGCTATGTTCATTGGCGCTCACCATCGCACAATAAAGCACTGGTTATTGCTTCAGGCCGTAGCGAAAGCTATGTAAAGTACCCTGAAGTTGCATTCGATTTCTTTCACTCAGGCTATGATGTTTTTCTTCTCGATCATCGAGGACAAGGGCTTTCTGGCAGATTATTAGAAGATACGCAAAAAGGGCATGTAGAAAAGTTCAGTGATTATATCGATGATTTCTCGACGTTCGTCGAAACGGTAGTGCTACCTTTTCAATACCCACATTATTTTGCATTAGCTCACTCAATGGGCGGTGCTATCTTAGCGGGATATCTTCTAAAGCAAACTCATGTTTTTAAAGCCGCGGCATTAAGTGCGCCAATGTTTGGTATAAAATTACCCATCCCTCGCTGGGTGGCTAATTTTTTAGTTAACCGAGCAGAACAAAGTCAATCTGAAAGAAATAACTACGCGGTATCTACAGGTAAATGGTTTCCACTGCCTTTTATCCTTAATGTGTTAACACATAGTCATGAGCGATATCGCCGATATTTACGTTATTATGCTGATTTTCCAGAACTACGATTAGGCGGTCCTACTTATCATTGGATGGGGGAAAGTCTAAAAATGGGAGATGGGTTAATTGAACATGCGGGAGAGATTAATACCCCTCTATTAGTGCTCGAGGCAGAGCAGGATAAGGTGGTAGATAATCAAGAGCTAAGGGCTTTCTGTGAACGTTATAGTCAGTCCAGAACAAGAGAAGAAAAGCAAAAATTGCCACTGGTGATTGAAGGTGCGCATCATGAAATCTTGTTCGAAATAGATAAGCTACGCTCACAAGCATTAAATGAAATCTGTGAGTTTTATGATAAGCATTTATTTTAATCAGGAATGTGTATGTATTCGATAGTCGCTTCAGATCTTGATGGCACATTGTTATCACCTAATCATGTATTAACTCCCTATACGCAAGAAACTCTGCACCTACTTATTAATAAAGGCGTGCATTTTGTATTTGCAACAGGCCGTCATCATGTCGATGTTGCTCAAATTCGTGATGGATTAGGCATTAACGCGTATATGATAACGTCTAATGGTGCACGAGTGCATAACACTCATGGCGACCTTATTTTTAGCCAAGATCTTGAGCCTGAAATTGCTTATGATTTGGCGCTTATGGTTTTTGATCACCCTGAAATTGAAACTAATATTTATGCCAGTGACTACTGGTATGTTAATAAGGAGATGCCAGGGGCTTGTGAGTTTTTTCGAGAATCAGACTTTGGCTATGAGCTATATTGTAAAACAGGATTTCCAACCACTCATGTCTGTAAGGTCTTCTTCACCTCTGATGATCATGAACTATTACTGAAACTAGAAAATGAAATTAATCAGCGTTGGGGTGATAAGGTTAATGTAAGTTTCTCACTGCGTAATTGCTTAGAAGTGATGGCAGGCGGTGTATCTAAAGGTGAGGCATTAGAGAAAGTGGCTGAACTGATGCAACACTCTGCGAAAGATGCTATTGCATTTGGTGATGGTATGAACGACAAAGAGATGCTACAGATGGCGGGTAAAGGTTGTATTATGGAAAATGCACACCAGACATTAAAAGATCTGCTACCTAATATGGAAGTGATTGGCACGAATGCCGATGACGCCGTTCCTCATTATTTACGTAAGCTATATCAAGTGTGATCCCTTCTAAAAAAAGGCGAGCAAAATATGTTGTTCGCCTTTTTCTTTTTAAATCCATCTACATCTCGTCAGTGATATTGCATTGTAAACTGTAATGTTCCGTTTGCTTTACCTGCACTCGTTGTATCTGATGTTTGAATATAACCGGCTTCTAAAGGAATAGAATAATTTCCTGCACTGCTATTTTTTTTCACTGACAGTAATTAATTCCCCCAGTTTGATAGGCTGATTTTTATATTTAACTTGGATACCGTACCCCTTGGCAGTATTGTTGTCTGTTGGATTACTTAAGCTAATCGTTCCAGCAGTTTGTTGATCATCCGCAACACCATCAAATCGGATCTTAATGGGCGAAACCGGATCACAACTCAAATTAATATTAAAATCTTTAATACTTTCGGGACTTACAGAGCCAACACCACTAAAACTCGATTTAGGCACAGTACCTAATGGCACATTAATATTATTATTCACAACATCGCAGCCACTAGAGACAATATTTAAAGAGGATAGATTAATTACAGGCTCAGTTTTTCCTACATAGTCACTGGTGATAAAGCCATTATTGTAGATAATAAGCATAGCGACCCGTGATGCAGGGATCGTTTGTGATTTTACATTATCTCGTAATTTATAAAGCTTCATTTCTAATGAAACAGAATAATTTCCACTGGTAGCATAGGTTGTGCAAATTAGGCGATTGCTGAAGTTACCATCAATGTTTTGCTGACCATCGACATAAGCAGCGCCGCTACAACCCCCACTAATGGTGCCATGTAAGGTATACCCCACACCACTACTGTTAAATTCTTTGACATATGCGCCATTAACTCTAGGACTAGACGTATTAAATGAACCCGGTAAATAAATTCCTGGTCTGACAGCATTTCCAGAAAGGTTCCACCATGTCCATGCGTTCATCGTTCCTAACGGGATCGTCGCAATTTCCGTTAAAATTGGTGCCGAACGTGAGACATAAATGGGCGCGGAGTAGGTGACGGTTTTAGTGGTAAACTCTGCCCTAAATTCTGCAAATGTGGTTGGTGTATACAAAATAGCAGACAGACAACCTAGGATTATATATTTATTCATTATGCTCACCTATCTGCATTCAAGTTGTAAAAATTGGATTTTTTCTAAGGCAAGATCCACATTTAACGTTGTTTGGCACCGTTCAACAGCACTATTACCCCACTTAGCGCGTAGTTGGCTGTGTTCAGGTACACCATTTAAGAAAACCTCACCATCATTGGCTACAATTCCACTTGAAAGCAGGTGGTCGTCTTTATAAATCTCAACTTGAGTACCAAATGGTAATGGTGTTCCGTTGTAGTGTAAGTTTGCAAGCACACGAGCCCCTTTTCTTGCTTTGAAATCGGCTAAGACAATGGCGCCTTTGGTTGGAATAACGGTTGTCGATGTTAATTCAACGTCGTTATTACCTGTTAAAGAAGCGGGATCAACAGTCACTTTATTACGTTCATAACGTGAAACATTAGGAATGACTGCATAACCTTGTGCATTGGTATACAAACTTTGTGCGCTACTGACTTTTAAGTTATCAATATCTTCTGCTTTAATTAAAATGGCAGAATCGTAAATGGTACGAGATGGTGTGATCCCACCTTGATGAACTAAAAGTGCGCCAGTCGCGCCCCAATTCATTGATTGATAGCGTTTGTCGTAACTGTAACCTGCGCTGATCTCCCCTCCAGAAGCGCTGTAAGTGCCGTTAACAGCGCCACTGTATTCTTGACGAGAATGATTGTAGTTTTGTGAAATATCATATTGCAGATTGTTATCGTCCAACTGAGTACCACTTAAACTCACAGAACTAATAGAATCACCTTGTTTACTGGTGTTATAGCGATAACTTAACCAGTTGTTATTCTGACCAATATTAAATGGAAGACTAAAACTAATAGATAAAATCTGATCGGTTAATCCGCTTTCTTGACGTTTGTTATAGGCATAAGAGACGCTATAGCTTAATGCACGATAATTTGAGTTAAAACTCACATTAACATTACGATCGACCCTGTCTTGATACCAATAATATTGCTGATAACCATTTAATGAGAGATAGCCCAAATCGCCTAAAGATTGAGATACAGATAATTGGAACTGTTTTTTTCTTACGATATAGATGAGAAAAACGCTCATTAGCTGCTGAGAAATCGTAATAATCTTTTGTTGAATAGCGATAGGAAGCGAGTGAAAAACCAGTTTTAGTATCAGGTAAATATTTAGAATATTGAATACGATAAGATTGCCCTTGGGCTTCATCGTCATTTATTAGCGTTGTTTTCGCATGAGTAATATCCGCAGAAACGGCACCTAAATAGCCAAGATTAACGCCTGTGCCTAACGCATAAGCTTGATAATCAGCAGAGATTAATGTGCCACCATAAATGGATAAATTATAAGGAAGCCCATAAATAGCCGAGGTTTGAAAGAAATTAGGTTTTCTTGCGGCCGTATCTACATGATATTTACCAATATCTACACTGTATTTTAAGTTACCTGCACGTTGCATCATGGGAACAGCAGAAAAAGGTTGTGAAAAAGTACGGGTTGTTCCATCGGCCTCTTCAATCGTAACCTGTAAATCACCACTGTAAGACGTGGGATACAAATCTGACATGGCAAACTCACCCGGTGGAACGGAAGTCTGATAAATGATGCTGTTATTTTGTCGAACGGTGACAACGGCATTACTTTGCGCGATACCTCTGACGATGGGAGCAAATCCACGTTGGCTTTGTGGCAACATGCTTTCATCAGAAGCTAATTTAATGCCACGATAAGGAATACTCTCTAATACATCATTATCAGACGCAGTTTCACCTATAGTTAAGCGACTTTTTAAACTACGAATATCTCGCTCAACATAAGTCTGTAAGCTATTCCATTGAGATGAGTTATCACCATTTTTATTGTAGTTACTGTGGTTACGTAAACGCCAAGCACCAACGTTAACGCCACTACGTAACCCTAAGAAAATAGAGTTACTATTATCTTGGTCACGATACCAATACTGATTTTGACGATAAGAATAGTTAACAAAAGCCGCATTTATGCCATCGTTCCACTGTGCTGGTGGAATATAACCTTGCCCATAATTGTATAAAGCAATTTGTGGTATAGAAAACGACAGACGTGCTCGTGAAAAATCATACTGATACTTTGCATTCGGAATAACGTTAGCAATATCGGTAATTATTGATGTGCTTGCTTGCTGACTAAATTGCGAAGTTGCAGATTCTTTCACCCCCCAATTTAATAAATCTTGTTTGGTGAGCTCTGGTGTCAGTGCTTTTTTTTCTTCATCAAAAATAAAACGGACTTGGCGATTGTCGATTAGTTTATTATTGAGATAAATATCAACAGAATAGACACCAGGAAGCTGTCCTCCGGTATAAGAAAAATAATCAAGGTTATTAATATCTGCGATTTGGTTTTCTATTCCTAAATTGAGTGCATCAGGATTAAATTTCTCTTCAGCAATCACCTGATAAGGAAATAAAATAGAGGTTATCGCCATGGCAAGTAGACAATGGCGACAGAGATTATCGGTAGGAAAGACCGATAATTGCTTTGTAGATAATGCGATGATGGATAAAGTCATAACTTTACACTCTTAATTTAATACTTTATCTACAGTTGCACCGTAGTCATTAATAAACTGCACAGTGACTTTCTGAGAAATGAGACTCTCTTTAAGTAACACCACTTCTTGATGAGGGTTGATTAAAGGGTCGTAAGGGTAGCGTTTGTCATCAATAAAAATATGTTTAATTGTTAGGTGATAAGGTGTTTTATTATTAAGCACTAAGCCTTGGCTTTGTTTTGACAATTCGACGTTATTAAAATTAAGTGGCTCAATATCATTAGAGCGTAAAAAGAGTTTAAATTGAGAATTAATGACGAGTTGTAATTGATTTTCAGGGCTTTTTTCAACAGGTGGAATTGATTTTATATTTAGCCAATAGACGACTTCAGTATTTGAATTTAACGGTTCACCCGTATAGGAAATACGTGCAGTTCCTGTGCTATCAGGTTCGATACGAAAAAGCGGTGGCGTTGCAATAAAAGGTGTTTTTTCTGTACCTTGAAAAGCAGAAACCCAACTCTGGATAAGATAAGGTTTTTCTTTATCGGTATTAAGAATAGGAATGCTTATTTCACGCGCATTATCGTTATAAACAAACCGAGTTCCCCCTACACTGACTCCTGCAGCATGGCTTTCCGTTATGAGAGAAAATAATAAAAATAGAGTTAGAAGGATATTCTTTTTTCATAAATGGCGCCACAAAGTTAAGAGAAATAAGAGGGTAATAAGTATTACCCTCGTTTTTATTATTTATATTGGATGCTATAAACAGCAGATCCATTTGCTGGGCCAGGTGTTGCTTGGGCTGTTGCTTTGTAACGTGCAACATAGTCTAAGTTAATTTCTGTCCCTGTGATTTCGACTTCTTTTGAATCGTCATATAGTTTGATTGGAGACACGGCATCTTTTTCAAAGAGAGCGATACCCACATTTGTTGCGCCACCAGAGACTTGCTCGATCGCTAAAATATCGCTATCAACGGCATCGCGATTTCCACCAAAACGGACAGCCACAGTGGTATTCAGTGGGCAATCAATGAGTTTAATTGTGAAGTCTTTTAAGCCTGCAACTTCACCTTTAGCCGCTAAACTTTTTGATGATACTTTTCCTAAATCTACGGTTAGATTTTTAGATGAACTATCGACAGTACAGGCTTGATCTGTTATTTCTCCGATAAAGTTAATTGTGCCCGATGCAAAAACAGCAGGTGTAGAAAGTAGAGAGAGACTCATCCCTAATAAATAGAGTGATTTATTTAATTTGCTCATGATCGGTCCTATATAAAAAGTAGTATTTTTACTTTTTAATTTATTTATAAGTATAGATTTAAGTATTAGTTTATTTGCATAAGAAATATGCAAATAAAATATAACA
>NZ_MIIZ01001454.1:0-343 GCF_001743005.1 Shigella sp. FC1967
TTATATGCCGCACAAACGAGTGGGTGTAACTGAATAGCTTTACCTTCGATAAGGATTGGTTCAAATGCCTGAATACCTAAACGGTGAAGTGTTGGTGCACGGTTTAGCATTACTGGGTGTTCGCGGATAACTTCATCTAAGATATCCCAAACAACCGCTTCTTCGCGCTCAACCATTTTTTTTAGCGGCTTTGATTGTTGTCGCTAAACCACGGGTTTCCAGTTTTCCGTAAATAAATGGTTTGAATAACTCAAGAGCCATTTTTTTTCGGTAGACCACACTGATGCAGACGCAGGTATGGACCAACGGTAATTACAGAACGACCAGAATAGTCAACACGTTT
>NZ_MIIZ01001455.1:0-343 GCF_001743005.1 Shigella sp. FC1967
CAGAAAAAATTAACGTTACAGCGCAAAGTGCGCAGTACGTTAAGTGTTCCTGGTACAGGTGGCAAAAGTAAATCAGTAGCCATCGAAGTCCGCAAAAAAACGCACTTATGTGAACCGTGACGCCGTTGAAAAAAGCGCAAGCGGATGAGCAAGCTCAGCGTGAAGCGGAAGAAAAGGCGCATCGCGAAGCAGAAGAAAAAAGCCCAGCGCGAAGCACAAGAGAAAGCACAGCGCGAAGCTGAAGAAAAAGCAAAACGTGAAGCTGAAAAGGCAAAGAAAGACGCCGAAGAAAAAGCGAAACGTGAAGCTGAAGAAGCAAAACGTGAAGCAGCGGAATTAGCTA
>NZ_MIIZ01001456.1:0-342 GCF_001743005.1 Shigella sp. FC1967
CAACAATTTAACTTATCCAGAGAACAATACCAATGCCATGCTGTGATTGGTACGCCTAATTATAATATTCTAGAGTTAGCAGAAAAAAATTGATGCAGAAAATTATTTCCATTTCATTACCGTTATGCCTAACTTGCGCTCTTTAGAGGCTTATGGACTTAATTGTGATAGCACGTCTGTTGTTGAGAAAAAAGCAACAAGCTTTAGTTTTATTAACTGAAAAAATTAGAGCTATGCGTAAAACAACAATTTAACTTATCCAGAGAACAATACCAATGCCATGCTGTGATTGGTACGCCTAATTATAATATTCTAGAGTTAGCAGAAAAAAATTGATGCAGA
>NZ_MIIZ01001457.1:0-342 GCF_001743005.1 Shigella sp. FC1967
TTATATGCCGCACAAACGAGTGGGTGTAACTGAATAGCTTTACCTTCGATAAGGATTGGTTCAAATGCCTGAATACCTAAACGGTGAAGTGTTGGTGCAGGTTTAGCATTACTGGGTGTTCGCGGATAACTTCATCTAAGATATCCCAAACAACCGCTTCTTCGCGCTCAACCATTTTTTTTAGCGGCTTTGATTGTTGTCGCTAAACCACGGGTTTCCAGTTTTCCGTAAATAAATGGTTTGAATAACTCAAGAGCCATTTTTTTTCGGTAGACCACACTGATGCAGACGCAGGTATGGACCAACGGTAATTACAGAACGACCAGAATAGTCAACACGTTT
>NZ_MIIZ01001458.1:0-342 GCF_001743005.1 Shigella sp. FC1967
TTGCTATCGAAAAACTCACTCCCAACCTAACAACGGAGATCTGGCAAGAAAGTAACGGCACATTGCTTATCTATGGTGGCGATATCCATCAACCTATGGATGAAAATTTAATTCAAGATCTAAAACAGCTACGTCGCCGTCGTCCACTTGATGCCGTTATTTGGGTATCAGAAAATAATTTATCGCAACAACCGCTGGGTCATTCCTTATTTAATCACTTAAATTCGACCAACACCGATACCGCAAGCCGCTATTTCCACCAGCTCTTTCGCCTATTGCGCTGGCAAGCCCCCATTTGGCTTTGGAACATCAGTAATAACGGCGAAATAACCACAGATGAAA
>NZ_MIIZ01001459.1:0-342 GCF_001743005.1 Shigella sp. FC1967
GGGTTGTAAAGTACTTTCAGCGGGGAGGAAGGTGATAAGGTTAATACCCTTATCAATTGACGTTACCCGCAGAAGAAGCACCGGCTAACTCCGTGCCAGCAGCCGCGGTAATACGGAGGGTGCAAGCGTTAATCGGAATTACTGGGCGTAAAGCGCACGCAGGCGGTCAATTAAGTCAGATGTGAAAGCCCCGAGCTTAACTTGGGAATTGCATCTGAAACTGGTTGGCTAGAGTCTTGTAGAGGGGGGTAGAATTCCACGTGTAGCGGTGAAATGCGTAGAGATGTGGAGGAATACCGGTGGCGAAGGCGGCCCCCTGGACAAAGACTGACGCCTCAGGTG
>NZ_MIIZ01001460.1:0-342 GCF_001743005.1 Shigella sp. FC1967
AAAAAATGGTGGTATTGTAATTGTTAATCGAAATTACTACGCAGCCATTAAATAAAGGTCATATGCAATTTTTCACTATTCAAGAAACCGTTGTGATTTCCGCAAAATCCTGTGACAGATGTCTCTTTCATGCTGAAAAAGATGATCCTGAATTTCATGAATTTCTGTCGATTGACCGACGAGTTGGTTTTAGCTCTATCTTCGGTGATGGAAATCACTTGAAACTGGATTTATGTCAGCACTGTATGAAAGAACTGTTGAATCCGTGGTTATCAGCCAGTAAACCAGATTCATTTTGACAATAAAAGGTTGATACATACAAGGTATCCAGACTAAAAAAAA
>NZ_MIIZ01001461.1:0-341 GCF_001743005.1 Shigella sp. FC1967
TTTTTGTTTTCGACGTAGGTTACGGCTGGCATTGATAAGGTGGCGCGGATTAGCAATCTTATTGCCGTCTGATTTGATGGCGTAATGACTCAGCCCCACATCAAGTCCCGTGATATTTGATATCAATGTTGGCTTTGCCGGTGCTTCTACCCCGTCATCACAGAGTAGTGACGCATAGTATTTTCCGGTTGCGCTGCGACTCAGTGTGATACTTTTTCAGCGCCCCCGTAATTTCACGATGTAAACGCGCTTCAATCGGTGCGATTTTCGGGATTTTTATCGCGCCATCAATGACTTTGATCCCGACACAATGATAGCTAGATTGTCTGCCATGCTTACTT
>NZ_MIIZ01001462.1:0-340 GCF_001743005.1 Shigella sp. FC1967
CCCGCTTAGATGCTTTCAGCGGTTATCTCTTCCGCACTTAGCTACCGGGCAATGCCATTGGCATGACAACCCGAACACCAGTGGTGCGTTCACTCCGGTCCTCTCGTACTAGGAGCAACCCCTCTCAATCTTCCAACGCCCACGGCAGATAGGGACCGAACTGTCTCACGACGTTCTAACCCAGCTCGCGTACCACTTTAAATGGCGAACAGCCATACCCTTGGGACCTACTTCAGCCCCAGGATGTGACTGAGCCGACATCGAGGTGCCAAACACCGCCGTCGATATGAACTCTTGGGCGGTATCAGCCTGTTATCCCCGGAGTACCTTTTATCCGTTG
>NZ_MIIZ01001463.1:0-340 GCF_001743005.1 Shigella sp. FC1967
AAAGACTTGTGAAAATTCGAGCCCTTTAGCCGAATGAAGCGTCATTAACTGTACGGCATCTTGATACGCATCCGCCTGGCTTTCGCCTGATTCTAATGCGGCATGCGAAAGAAACGCTTGTAATGGCATTAAATCTTCGTCTTCATCTTGATAGCTAAATTGGCGAGTCGCCGTGACCAGTTCTTCTAAGTTTTCAATACGGGCTTGCGCTTTTTCACCTTTTTTCCTGCTCATACATCGCTTTTAAACCTGAATCACGAATAATTCGGTCTGTTTGTACATGTAGTGGCATGTCTGCGGTTTCAGAAGCCAACGTCTCAATTAACTCTAAGAACCGTTG
>NZ_MIIZ01001464.1:0-12080 GCF_001743005.1 Shigella sp. FC1967
ATAAAAATAAATGAATTAGAAAAATCCAATAATGGAGATATATATCGCAATGATATTAGTGCGTTAGATACTGATTTGGCTGTACGCGTGGTATCGTTACGTGGTTGGATAAAAATAAATGAATTAGAAAAATCCAATAATGGAGATATATATCGCAATGATATTAGTGCGTTAGATACTGATTTGGCTGTACGCGTGGTATCGTTATGGCTAAGCAATGAAAATAAATGTTATTTTTTATGAAGATTCTAATGATGGCTCTATATATAGATTACTCGTCCATGAGGATCATTATTCATCAAATTGTCGTGGTGGTGCAGATCCACAAACAGCTCCAGTGGTGGCTTGGTTTGATATAGACAAAAAAACAGGAAATATTGACCTAGATGGAATAAATAAGGCATTTGAATAAGAGATGGGGGAGATTGCACTTTATTTGTTATTCTAAGTTTAAAATGCAATTTATTGCTAATCAGGCCCCTGTCATTTACTGCTGAGTCTATTACAATCTTGTATCCCTATACCAAGCACCGTATTTATCTTCTGCTTCCTCCCAACCAGTAACAAAAAAACTTTCAGCATCTGCGCCATCAAGTTGTTTCTGAGCAAACCAAATTTGGTCACCAATCTGGCAATACATTGTCCCTCTCCATGGGTACGGCTTATTTTTGCTGACGTCGCGCCTTCAAGCATCTTATCTTTATACCAGATATGATTTTTATCGCGCCATAGCAAAAATAACCCCCCGGCTACGACTGTGACGGTCTGTACATCAGCTTCCAGAAAATTGGTCTCATTCATAAATACATGATTTGCATCTTTTGCCAGTCCGTTATATTCATCCAGCCATTCAAACGTTGCTGGGTCAATTCCGGATTTCAGTGTTGTATAATGCCAAACATGCCGTTTATCTGCATAATAATCCGAACCCAGTGAACGAAAGGTGTCAGCATCAGCTTCTGGTAACAATTCACCACATGAATACACCAGATTTCCAGCAAAAAAGAACAGATTATCAAAAGGGCGGACAGTTGTGGGATCTATTTCCGGTACAATTGTTAGACTACCGTTTCCGCCATTCAACATATAGAAATGATCTTTATCCGCATATGCACACCACATTATCTGATGAAAACTAGCACCATCAACGGACAAAAACTGTAATTCGAAACCTCGACCCGGTCCGTTATGCGCCAAAAAACAGACCTCATTACGGATGCGTAACAGAAATGGCGTATCATAGTCTTTTTGCCAGACTTCAAAATCACCATTTTTCAACTCGGATGCCAGTTGACGGCGTTCTTCGTTGGTATAAAAACAATCGATCCAGATCCCGCTTTCATCAGTGTAAATCGAAGTCATGCCGTCGTTGGCTATGCGCCGAAACGTCAGTGGATTTGCGCCATGTACGCATTCTCCTTGATAGTTCACCACATGCTTACCGTCGGATAGATACAATTCGTTTTTTTTCAGTGGTATCCGATTCTCCGGTGTCGCATTACGTAGATAGTGGTTATAACGGCGTTTCATCCTGTTATATAATTTACTGTCAATCCAAGACTTATCGCACTCCTCCTCTTGATTACCCAACTCGCTTATCCATGTCTGCGCCCAGAGTGGAATAGAAAAATTCGTACAATGTTCTGTCCATGACGACGTATTTTTTGAAAGATGCAATGTCCCGCAGATGTTTTCGCCAAGTTGTGCGAGTCCTGTTTTACCGGACGCAATAAACGGTGCTGTCGTGGCAAGCAGTGCCGTAAGCTGCATCATGACTGGGCGCAGCTCCTGATCAGCTATCCACAATGCACAACGCAGCACACCCATGGATTTATCATGCAGCAACATACATCGCTGTATATCGACGGAAGCAGTGAAGTAAGGTAGCAAAGCGTCTCTCACGGTTTCTTCTTGGATTTCCGGTGCAGTAATTGGCCATTTCCTTGGATCGGGGATAGATGATGCTAGCCAACGATCAAATGCCGCCCGTGACAATGGAATTTCGCTGAATAGAAATTGGGGTTCAGCCATATTTTCTCCTGAGAGGTCACTATCAAATCTATTACTTAGTTAGGTTTACCACTGACCATCTTGAACATGCTGCTTACGATAACGATCGCACCACATTGCGGTTGCACCACAAATTGCAACTGGCATGATGACTAAATTTAGAATAGGGATCATGGTAAAAATATTAATAACCATACCAAATTGAAGATTATTCCATTTATCTTGTTTAAGCGAAGACTTCATTGCTGCAAATGAAATTTTATGATTATCAAATGGAAAGTCATTATATTGAATTGCCATCATCCAAGCACCGAAAGCAAACCATAAAACAGGGGCAACAGTTTGTCCAATAGCAGGAATAAAATAGAGCAATAACAAGACAATAGCGCGAGGTAAATAATAAGCTAATTTGGTTAGTTCACGCTTTAAAATACGTGGAATATCTTTCAATATTCCTGCAACCCCTGTATCAGGTGGGGCAATGCCAGTTATTTTGGCCTTCTAATTTTTCAGCCAATAATCCATTAAACGGAGAAGCAATAATGTTGGCTAAGGTACTAAAAAAATAGGTGAACACTAATAAAATAAAAATAACGGATAATGGCCAGATTAAATAACTCAACCACTGTAACCAATCAGGCACTTTTTCCATCATCCAATTAACCATGCCACCAATTTGACCATATAACCACCAAAAGGCGCTTCCGAGAATAATAATGTTGGCAAGTAAAGGTAAGATAACAAAACGTTTTAACCCTTTGCGTGTAATTAAACGCCAACCAAGAGCAAAATAATGAAATCCATTTAAATTTTTATTCGTTTCTGTCAAATTTGTCATACTTCCTATTCTCTCCAATGAGGGCAAGCTAGTATCATATAGGGAGATAATCGGCCTTACTAGTCATGAATTGTCTAAAAAAATGCGCATAAGAGATTGATGTGTGTATCTTTGTGACAAGAAAATTAAGTATTGGCTTGCACTTATGAGCATTGGCAAATACTCTTAGTAAAAAGTAATATTTGCCAACGTGGCTATTAAACCTCAAGACAACAGAGATAGAAATGATGCAGCAAAATTTGCGTCTGATATTAATCGTTGTTGGTGCGATTTTAATCATAGCTTTGTTATTACACGGCTTATGGATTGGTCGAAAAGAGCGTTCTAAGCTTTTCCGTAATCGCCCAGTAAAACGTCAGAAACAGAATTATCAGTCAGATGAGAACGATGACGAACCACAATATGCTGAGGTTAGTCATCAGACGTCAACTTTATCCTCTACTGAAAAGCGGGAGAGTGAACCACCGATAAAATCGGAGCCTCTACATGAACCTGAAATTTCAGTGGGAGATAGAGATCCATTAATGTCTGAAACCCAAACAAAAGGGGACTCTCATGATACATCATTACAGCAAGAGCCTAGTCTTGGTGTGTTTGATGTTATTGAAAAAGAGCCAGAACCAATTGTTAAGGATGAGCGAAAACAAGCACCGGTGGTGAATATTACGAGTGAAAAATCACACGTTAATACAGTAAGCCCATCGGCGAGTTTTGAGCCTTCAATTTCAGAGACAACGGCTCATGTGACTCCTGTTGAAACTGAGGTTTCGCATCATGCTCCGGCTGAAGAGCCAAACGTTGGATCTGCTTCGCAAGCAACAGAAGCAGAGAAAGAACTGGTTATTGTTCTAAACGTAAGTGCACATCATGGTCAAATGTTAGATGGTGAAGCATTGATGCAAAGTATCATTCAAGCCGGATTCCAGTTTGGTGAAATGAATATTTTCCATCGACATCTTAATCCAACAGCGAATGGTCCTGTGTTGTTTAGTTTAGCGAATATGGTGAAACCGGGAACATTTAACATTGATACAATGGCTGAATTAACGACACCTGGTGTATCGATGTTTATGATGGTGCCATCTTATGGTGATGCTAACCAAAACTTTAAATTGATGTTACTTACGGCTCAACGTATAGCATCTGATGTAGGTGGTGTTGTGCTAGATGATGAGCGCAAACTTTTAACACCACAAAAAATCGAGCTTTATAAATCTAGGATCCGCAGGACGCTGGATTTAAATCAATAGCTTTTGTCTGTAAAAAGCCCCCGCTTGCGGGGGTTTTTCTTCTTTGGTGATCATCATGAATAAAAACACTCAACAAAAAATTGATAAACTTCGCGTTACTCTACGTCACCATGAATATCTTTATCATGTCATGGATGCACCTGAAATACCTGATGCTGAATACGATCGTTTAATGAATGAGCTAAAAGCATTAGAAACTGAACACCCTGAATTAATTACCTCTGATTCGCCTACACAGCGAGTTGGGGCTTTACCTCTAACTGCATTTGAGCAGGTGAAGCATGAAATCCCGATGCTCTCCTTAGATAATGCTTTTGATGAAACGAGCTATCTGGCTTTTGATAAGCGGTTACGTGATCGTTTAAAAAATAGTGAAGAGATCACCTTCTGTTGTGAATTAAAATTAGATGGATTGGCAGTCAGTTTGCTTTATGAAAATGGCGTATTAGTACAAGCTGCAACGCGTGGCGATGGTACAACAGGGGAAAATATTACAGAGAATGTGAGAACGATCAAAGCCATTCCTCTGCGTTTATATGGTGAAGATATTCCTGCTCGTATTGAAATTCGTGGTGAAGTCTTTATGAATGAAAAAGGCTTTGAATATTTAAACGAAGAAGCGCGCCGTACAGGCGGAAAAGTTTTTGCTAATCCACGTAATGCCGCCGCTGGTTCATTAAGACAGCTTGATCCTCGTATTACAGCAAAACGTCCATTGACCTTTTTCTGTTATGGTGTCGGTATACTCGAAGGTGGAGAATTACCGACAAGCCATTATGAGCGCCTACAACAATTTAAGAAATGGGGATTACCTGTTAGCGATGCCGTAAAACTTTGTACAGGTAGCAAAGCAGTACTTGAATTTTATCACCATATAGAAGAAATCCGCCCTAATTTAGGTTTTGATATTGATGGTGTTGTTATCAAGGTTGATGATATTGCACTACAAGAAGATCTGGGTTTTGTATCAAGAGCACCGCGTTGGGCTATTGCTTATAAATTCCAAGCTCAAGAACAAATGACGATTATCAAAGATGTCGAATTCCAAGTAGGGCGTACGGGAGCTATTACACCTGTTGCACGTTTAGAACCGGTTCAAGTTGCAGGTGTTATTGTGAGTAATGCAACGTTACACAATGCTGATGAAATTGAACGCTTAGGGATACGCATTGGTGATACGGTAGTTATTCGTCGAGCAGGTGATGTTATTCCTCAAGTTGTCAGTGTGATTGAAGAAAAACGCCCTGATAATGCTCGAGAAATTGTCTTTCCAACACATTGTCCTATTTGTGATTCTGATGTCGAGCGTATTGAAGGTGAAGCGGTTGCACGTTGTACTGGTGGCTTAATTTGTGGAGCGCAACGTAAAGAAGCACTTAAACATTTTGTTTCACGTCGAGCTATGGATGTGGATGGAATGGGAGATAAAATTATCGACCAACTGGTTGAGAAAGAATATGTCAAAACACCTGCTGATCTCTTCCGTTTGGATGAAAAAATCCTATCGGGTTTAGAACGAATGGGTGAAAAATCAGCTAAAAAATTGATTGCTGCTTTAGATAAGGCTAAATCAACGACATTTGCACGTTTTATTTATGCATTGGGTATTCGGGAAGTCGGTGAAGCAACGGCAAGTGGATTGACAACATATTTCTCAACCCTTGATGCATTACGACATGCAGATGTTGAAGCGCTAAAGTCCGTCCCTGATGTGGGCGATGTTGTGGCTAAACATGTCGTTAATTTCTTCCAAGAAGAACACAATAGAATGGTCATTGATCAATTGATCAATGATGCGGGTATTACATGGCAAGCACCTGTTATTGTGGCGCATGAAGCGGGTGATAATCCTTTTGCAGGTAAAACCGTTGTGTTAACGGGGTCACTTTCACAGCTAACACGCGATGAAGCAAAAGACAGATTAGTGGCATTAGGCGCAAAAGTGAGCGGAAGTGTTTCTAAAAAAACTGACATGGTCATTGCGGGTGAAGCGGCAGGCTCTAAGTTAGTGAAAGCTAACGAGTTAGGGATAACCGTTATTGATGAAGATGAAATGATACGATTACTTGATCAATCGAAATAATCATTCTAATATTTAATAAATGCTACTGGGAAAACCTTCTCAGTGGCATTTTTACTTAAGTTAAATTTACATTTAATGTTTCTTAAGTCACTTTCAAAGTGTGATCAATCTATCTTATTTAATAAATAGTGTGTATGCAGTTTCATGAGATTGTGACAATAGTCACATCTTAATGTTACGCGTTACATAAAATGCTCTACAAGATTTATTTTTATTTTTGGAGCATGCATGTCCTCTATCATTCACTTCGTTTTAGCACTCGCCGTTATTGGCGCATTAGCATTCGTTGCGAGTAACAACCGCAAAGGGATCCGTCTGCGTTATATCGTGCAGTTATTAGTTATTGAAATCGCATTAGCATGGTTCTTCCTCAACTCTGATGTTGGTGAAGGCTTTGTTCGTGGCTTCGCTGGATTATTTGATCACTTATTAGGTTATGCCGCACAAGGTACTGAATTCGTATTTGGTGGCATGATGAAAGGTGGTTTAGCATTCTTCTTCTTGAATGTTTTATGTCCAATTATCTTTATTTCTGCATTAATTGGTATTCTTCAACATATCAAAGTATTACCTTTCGTGATCCGCATTATCGGTACTGTGCTTTCTAAAGTGAACGGTATGGGGAAATTGGAATCATTCAACGCAGTAAGCTCATTGGTTCTTGGTCAATCAGAGAACTTTATTGCCTATAAAGATGTATTAGGCAAAATGTCTCAGCGTCGTATGTACACGATGGCTGCAACAGCAATGTCGACAGTATCCATGTCGATTGTTGGTGCATACATGACAATGTTAGATCCAAAATATGTTGTTGCTGCTTTAGTACTGAATATGTTCAGTACCTTTATTGTTCTTTCTGTGATTAACCCATACTCTGTTGAAAATGAAGAAGAGATCCAAATGGGTAACCTACATGAAGGTCAAAGCTTTTTTGAAATGTTAGGTGAATACATCTTAGCAGGTTTCAAGGTTGCATTAATTGTTGCAGCAATGCTGATTGGTTTTATTGCATTAATTGCTGCTGTGAATGCGATTTTCAGCATGATTTTTGGTATTAGTTTCCAAGATTGCTTAGGTTATGTTTTCTATCCATTAGCATGGGTTATTGGTGTACCAGAGCAAGATGCATTACGTGTTGGTAGTGTTATGGCAACTAAATTAGTGTCTAACGAATTCGTTGCGATGGGTAGCTTACAAGATATCGCCGCTGAAATTTCACCGCGTTCTGTTGGTATCTTATCTGTATTCTTAGTTTCATTTGCTAACTTCTCTTCAATTGGGATTGTTGCAGGTGCAATTAAAGGCCTAAACGAAGTTCAAGGTAACGTTGTTTCTCGTTTCGGTCTGAAATTACTGTTTGGTTCTACATTAGTTAGCTTCTTATCAGCCGCTATTGCAGGTCTGTTTGTTTAATCTCTGAAGATAAAACAGATAGCATGTGAATAAAATAACAATGTAAACTGAGTTACACGTTAATCAAGTAATAGAAAATCAACAGTACCTTTGGGTACTGCTTTTTTTATCTTTAAATTACCTTATAATCGATTCTATCCCTACAATGATAGCACGGTAGATAACATGTTAGAAAAACAGCACCTTATCGATATAGCAAACACACAAATGCCATTTGGTAAGTATAAAGGACGTATGTTGGTTGATTTGCCTGAAGAGTACTTATTGTGGTTTGCAAAGAAAGGTGAGTTTCCTGAAGGTAAGCTTGGTCAGCTCATGGAGATGACCTTAGCCATTAAAATTGAAGGTTTAGAAGGGCTATTAAAGCCATTAAAGCGGTGACGTTAATGATTATCCATACCTGATTTTTCAGGTGTTAATGCATTAACAATTTTCTGACTTAATTCAATAAATAATGTTTGTTCTCCGAGTGTTAAACATTCACTTATTTTCTCAGCGTTTTGCTTTCGACCTAATGCCGCTCTTGCTAAAAAAGCGTGACCTTCATCGGTTAAATGAGTAATAAATTCACGCTTGTCTTTTTCAGAACGATGTTGTGCAATAAATCCTAAGGATTTTAATCCTCGCATAAATTTCGATAAATTTTGTCTTGAAATCGCCAACGCATCGCTTAATTGAGAAGGGGTTAAGTCACCTCGTAAGCGCAATAACTCCAAAATATCATACTGACCCCAAGTCACTTGCTCTGGGGTATAACGAGTTCGCTGTGCGACTAATGTACATTGTAATAATGACAATGCATTTTCTAATTCACACTTTTCCATCAATACGCCATCTCATGAATTATGTTAACTAAAGTTAATATTATCAGGTCATTCATTGCGAATAAACTTTATATTGATTAACTAAAGTTAATCAAATAAGATGAGGTATAGTTAACTTTGGTTAATTATATTGTGGTCACCTGATAAAATTCGATGTAATTGATAAGAGGTAAAGTCGAAATGATGGACTTTTTTTAAAGATAAAGTGATTTTAGTCACTGGTGCAAGTACGGGTGTAGGTGAAGGTATCGCACAATTATTATTTCAACGTGGTGCAACGGTTTTTTATTACAGGCCGGCATTTAGGAGAAATCACAAAAACAGCACGTTCGATTGATATAACTGGCAAGAAAGTTATTGCTTTACAGGCTGATATGACTTCATTTTCTCAAGTTGAAGAAATGATTGACACGATCATTGCTCAAGCTGGCGAATTACATGGCTTAGTTAATAATGCAGGGATCACTGGACCTCATAATACATCTATCGTGGATTATGAAATTGAAGATTGGAAAGCCGTTATTGATACAGACATCAATGGCGTATTTTATGGTTTGAAATACGGCATACCTGCAATATTAAAAAGTGGGGGAGGCAGTATTGTCAATCTTTCTTCATCTAATGGTATTGTGGGAATTGCGGGTATTTCAGCATATACAGCGGCTAAACACGCCGTATTGGGGATCACTCGTTCAGCCGCGCTTGAGTTTGCAGACAAAGGAATAAGGATCAATGCTATTGGACCCGGTTATGTCGATACGCCCAAAATGCAAATGCTCTCTAATGAAGAGCGTGAATGGATGGCAAATACACATCCAATGAAACGAATGGCAACAAGAGAAGAGGTTGCTAAAACGGTCGCGTTTTTACTTTCAGATGAAAGTAGTTTTTCAACAGGGGCATTTTATGCCATAGATGGGGGATACACTGCACAATAGCAATAAATAAGAGGAGTAGAAAACAAAAAATCCCGAAGATTTCTCTTCAGGATTTTAAAATTCTGGTGGAGCTAAACGGGATCGAACCGTTGACCTCTTGCATGCCATGCAAGCGCTCTCCCAACTGAGCTATAACCCCACATATTGGATTGTTCTAGAAGTATATTGGTGGAGCTAAGCGGGATCGAACCGCTGACCTCTTGCATGCCATGCAAGCGCTCTCCCAACTGAGCTATAGCCCCAACATACTAGAACGGGCTTGATAATAGGCAACAAGCACAATACTGTCAATCAGTTAATCTCATATTATTTATTGATTGCTGAAAAAGAGTACAAAAAAAAGATACATTCCCTATTTTAGGAATGTATCTTTCATAGTAAACCAAATTAACGAGTAAATTAAGCTTGGTTTTCTCTCTCAGTAATAAAGTCTAATGCTTTATTAATACGTGCAACGCTACGAGTTTTACCAATAGCATGAACAGTAACATCTAAGGCAGGAGATTGACCTGAACCTGTTACAGCAACACGCAACGGCATACCCACTTTACCCATACCTATTTCTAATTCATCAGCAGTATCTTGAATGGCTTGATGAACATTTTCAGCTGTCCACTCTGTAATTGCTGATAACTTATCGCGAACAACTTCTAATGGTTGGCGAGCAACTGGGCGTAAATGTTTTTTCGCGGCGGCTTCTTCAAAGGTTTCAAAATCAACATAGAAATAGTGGCAGCTTTCAGCCATCTCTTTTAATGTTTTGCAGCGTTCGCCTAATAATTTGATCAGCTCAACTAATGATGGGCCATTGCTGGTATCAATATTTTGTTGTTTGATATGCCAATCTAAATAAACCGCAACTTTCTCTGCGGGTAATGTATTAATGTAGTGATGGTTTAGCCATAACAGTTTATCTGTATTAAATGCGCTTGCTGATTTACTGATAGCTTCTAAAGTGAAGTGCTCAATCATTTCATCAATAGTAAAGATCTCTTGGTCACCATGAGACCAGCCTAAACGGACTAAGTAGTTTAATAGTGCTTCTGGTAGATAGCCATCATCACGATATTGCATTACGCTGACTGCGTTATAGCGTTTAGATAGTTTTTTACCATCATCACCTAGAATCATTGATACGTGAGCATATTCAGGTACGGGTGCGCCTAATGCTTTGAGAATATTGATTTGGCGTGGTGTGTTGTTGATATGATCTTCACCACGAATAACATGAGTGATTTCCATATCCCAGTCATCGATAACAACACAGAAGTTATAAGTTGGAGAGCCATCAGTGCGACGAATAATCAGATCGTCAAGCTCTTGGTTACTAAATTCAATTGGACCACGAATTTTATCATCAAAAATAACAGAACCTTCTTGTGGGTTTAAGAAACGCACAACATGAGGTTCATCGGCGCTGTGATTATGGTTACCATTACGGCAGCAACCATCGTAACGAGGTTTTTCGCCTTTCGCCATTTGATCTTCGCGTAATTGTTCTAAACGCTCTTTAGAGCAATAGCAACGGTATGCTGTACCCGCAGATAACATTTCATCAATCACTTGGTTATAGCGATCGAAGCGTTTAGTCTGATAATAAGGACCTTCATCCCAATTCAGATTTAACCAATTCATACCGTCCATGATTGCATCGATAGCTGGCTGTGTAGAACGTTCTAAGTCAGTGTCTTCTATACGCAGTACAAATTCGCCCTTATTGTGACGGCTATATAACCAGGAATAAAGTGCGGTACGCGCACCACCAACATGTAGATAGCCAGTAGGACTTGGTGCAAAACGGGTTTTTATTTTACTCATTGGGATTGCCTTTGTACGTCTTACTTATATAGATAAGTAATCGTGATTATCAAAAAAAAGAAATGGTTGCCTTATTTTATCACTGGATGCTAATTCCTCAATGGCATTAAGCTTTTAACTGAGATAAAAATTTCAAATTGATGATTTTTTGTTTGACGAAGCGTACCCATAGGATTATTTTGGTCAATTGCTGTGTCACTAATGGTGCTAAAAAAAGCATCTTGACTAAAAATAAAACGAACGATCATTTTCACGATAAAAAACTGATAAAAATCGTTGACTCATAGCGCAGTATCCCTATAATGCACCCCATCACGACGGGCGGTTAGCTCAGTTGGTAGAGCATCTCCCTTACAAGGAGGAGGTCGTTGGTTCGAGCCCAATACCGCCCACCAATATTTTCGTTGTGATAAGTTGTATGATTTAGTGTGATTGGGCGGTTAGCTCAGTTGGTAGAGCATCTCCCTTACAAGGAGGAGGTCGTTGGTTCGAGCCCAATACCGCCCACCACTTCATTCGGTTATTTCGAACAATATCACACAGTTAGGTATGGGTCGTTAGCTCAGTCGGTAGAGCAGTTGACTTTTAATCAATTGGTCGGGCGTTCGAATCGCCCACGACCCACCATTTAATAATAAAGCGGGCGGTTAGCTCAGTTGGTAGAGCATCTCCCTTACAAGGAGGAGGTCGTTGGTTCGAGCCCAATACCGCCCACCATTTCTTTATTTCTTCCTTTATACCTTCTTTTCTCCTTATTCTGCCTCTTAAATGACTAATAATTATTTTATTTTTTAATTTCTATGCTACTGCCGTCTAATCTAATTTCTTAGAGTCTCAATCGCTTTCTCTGTGTCAGCTGTTCCTGTTCTATCATATTGCGGATTATCTCACTCATGAGCGTATATC
>NZ_MIIZ01001465.1:0-339 GCF_001743005.1 Shigella sp. FC1967
GTGCTCTACCAACTGAGCCATATCAGCACTAGTGGCTTATTGTCACCGGCTGACACAGCCTAAATTTAATGCCTGGCAGTTCCCTACTCTCACATGGGGGAGACCCCACACTACCATCGGCGCTACAACGTTTCACTTCTGAGTTCGGCATGGGATCAGGTGGGACCGTTGCGCTATGGCCGCCAAGCAAATTCTGTTTTATTACTCGTCACTCACCCTTTAACGGTTCGTCACCAGTAATATCAATCTTAAACAAGCTTACTTCATCGTTTCGTCTCTCTGACAAACACCTTCGGTGTTGTCAGGTTAAGCCTCACGGTTCATTAGTACTGGTTAGCT
>NZ_MIIZ01001466.1:0-338 GCF_001743005.1 Shigella sp. FC1967
AAACGTCGCCATTTGATTTTGTCTCCCTTCTCTCAGTAGATCAAGATGAATATATCAGGGATTTCATCTGGATAATCACCAGTACAACCTACGTCGCCTTCGGCTCACAGTACCCCCTGCAAACCGGAAAATGACAAGGTTATTAACTCTGGCTAAAACCATGTCTTGTCATAAACTAATTATACCGTAACTACCCTAGTGGTGACTTAATACAGCCAATACATTAAGTCGCCACTAGGGTAATGGTGACTTAATAACGTAATGCATTAAGTCACCATTAGGGTATTGTTGACTTAATGTCTTTGATAATTTTAAAAATAAATTTTTCTGATGAAAAA
>NZ_MIIZ01001467.1:0-338 GCF_001743005.1 Shigella sp. FC1967
CTTATCACCTTCCTCCCCGCTGAAAGTACTTTACAACCCTAAGGCCTTCTTCATACACGCGGCATGGCTGCATCAGGCTTGCGCCCCATTGTGCAATATTCCCCACTGCTGCCTCCCGTAGGAGTCTGGGCCGTGTCTCAGTCCCAGTGTGGCTGATCATCCTCTCAGACCAGCTAGAGATCGTCGCCTAGGTGAGCCATTACCCCACCTACTAGCTAATCCCATATGAGTTCATCCGATAGCGCAAGGTCCGAAGAGCCCCTGCTTTGGTCCGTAGACGTCATGCGGTATTAGCCACCGTTTCCAGTAGTTATCCCCCTCTATCGGGCAGATCCCCA
>NZ_MIIZ01001468.1:0-338 GCF_001743005.1 Shigella sp. FC1967
CTACAGAATATAAGTCGCTGACCCATTATACAAAAGGTACGCAGTCACCCCATAAAGAGGCTCCTACTGCTTGTACGTACACGGTTTCAGGTTCTTTTTCACTCCCCTCGCCGGGGTTCTTTTCGCCTTTCCCTCACGGTACTGGTTCACTATCGGTCAATCAGGAGTATTTAGCCTTGGAGGATGGTCCCCCCCATATTCAGACAGGATAACACGTGTCCCCGCCCTACTCGTCGAGTTCACAATAACAGCATCTTCGGATACGGGGCTATCACCCTTTACTGCCGGACTTTCCAGACCGTTCTCCTGATGCTGCTATTGATTAAGACTCTGGGCTG
>NZ_MIIZ01001469.1:0-337 GCF_001743005.1 Shigella sp. FC1967
TTTTTCGCTGAGAAGGTTTGTCTTGATGTAACGGACTCTATCCCCGTCCGCTGTCTCAACAACGGTTCGGACATAGCCGTACTTGGCAACGGTGCCTTGTACTTGTGTGACAGAATTACCCGGTAAACCGAGAGCTGGATAATGTCCGACTCATAGATGTGGTTTACCTGGCGCAGCTTGGTGTCCAAAGGAATGAGAACCCCATTCTTGGTTTGGTACACCTGATCAACCCTGCCGTGCATGGGCACCGGCTGTGTGGTTGATATGTCCTGTTCGGACAAAAACAGAGTGGCCGAGCGCAGCTCATAAGGCATGTTCTCTGATTTCCACCACGCCC
>NZ_MIIZ01001470.1:0-337 GCF_001743005.1 Shigella sp. FC1967
AAGAAGACCGTCTCTGATTCTGTCTCCCAAAAAGAGAAAGAAACCTTACTGGCTTGGTTGAATCGTGATAAAGACGTATCAACCAGCCAACCAGAAAAATTAACGTTACAGCGCAAAGTGCGCAGTACGTTAAGTGTTCCTGGTACAGGTGGCAAAAGTAAATCAGTAGCCATCGAAGTCCGCAAAAAAACGCACTTATGTGAACCGTGACGCCGTTGAAAAAGCGCAAGCGGATGAGCAAGCTCAGCGTGAAGCGGAAGAAAAGGCGCATCGCGAAGCAGAAGAAAAAGCCCAGCGCGAAGCACAAGAGAAAGCACAGCGCGAAGCTGAAGAAAAA
>NZ_MIIZ01001471.1:0-336 GCF_001743005.1 Shigella sp. FC1967
TACTTTGTCGTAAAGATCAGATGCACGACCAGTTTACTGACACTGTGCCGCTTTCTGAGGAATTCCGCCAGTAAATCATTATGATTACTCAATTGATATGTTTCCCTAACATGTTAAAATAAAAACATTATATCAATGAGCGCTGATGATGTTAAGAGCAACAAAAGTACGCATCTACCCTACACCAGAACAGGCTGAATATCTCAACGCTCAGTTCGGTGCGGTTCGTTTTGCGTACAACAAAGCGCTGCACATCAAGAAAGACGCTTACCAACGGCAGGCGTAAATTTAAACCCGCGTAAAGATCTTAAACCGCTGCTTGCAGTGGCGAAAAAA
>NZ_MIIZ01001472.1:0-335 GCF_001743005.1 Shigella sp. FC1967
AATTTGGGCATCTTCCAGTAAACGAATAATGCCCCAGACGCCACGATAATCACCATAAATACGCGTGCCTGTGTTTGTGGTTATCCAGCTCAGTGATGCCCCAGAGGCAACGGTATCCGCTGGCCAGACAAAACGCTGCCATTGGGGTTGCTGGTTATTGTAAAGAAGAGATTGTCTATCTATCATTAAATGCGTTTGCATAATGTTGGGTGAGGTACCTGGGCGTAATTCAAAGTAAAGACGTGCTTCACCATTCGCAAAAACAACATCCCCCAGATAGCTGAGTTTATCTAAGGCTTTTAAAAACTCGGGATTAAAGGTTAAGCCTTGGGCAT
>NZ_MIIZ01001473.1:0-335 GCF_001743005.1 Shigella sp. FC1967
GGGTTGTAAAGTACTTTCAGCGGGGAGGAAGGTGATAAGGTTAATACCCTTATCAATTGACGTTACCCGCAGAAGAAGCACCGGCTAACTCCGTGCCAGCAGCCGCGGTAATACGGAGGGTGCAAGCGTTAATCGGAATTACTGGGCGTAAAGCGCACGCAGGCGGTCAATTAAGTCAGATGTGAAAGCCCCGAGCTTAACTTGGGAATTGCATCTGAAACTGGTTGGCTAGAGTCTTGTAGAGGGGGGTAGAATTCCACGTGGTAGCGGTGAAATGCGTAGAGATGTGGAGGAATACCGGTGGCGAAGGCGGCCCCCTGGACAAAGACTGACGC
>NZ_MIIZ01001474.1:0-334 GCF_001743005.1 Shigella sp. FC1967
GTTTTACTTTGCGTCCGTAAATGTGTGTTTTGCTGGCGCAGCAGGCGCGACGATACTGATTTCAGATTGTTGACCATCACACTGACCGCCAGTTTTGGCGGGTAAGCAACCAGCAGATGCACATGGTCAGGCTCTCCCGTCCATCTCAATAATTTCGCATTCAAGTTTTGCCGCAGCGGAGTCAAATGCATCACGCAGTTGAGCGAGCATCTGTCCGTCAAATAGCTTACGTCGATACTTTGTCGTAAAGATCAGATGCACGACCAGTTTACTGACACTGTGCCGCTTTCTGAGGAATTCCGCCAGTAAATCATTATGATTACTCAATTGATAT
>NZ_MIIZ01001475.1:0-11910 GCF_001743005.1 Shigella sp. FC1967
TCTGTAAAAAAGATCTACGATAAAAAAATTTTATAATCAACACATTATTGGTAATTTTAACATACTAAAAAATAATAGATGGGAGCATTTTGCTCCCTATATTCAACACTAGCAATGGTAAGTCTATATTTTCTCTAAGTGATTAACTTGACTCTTACTGATAAAAAATAGACTTCTTAACCTAAAATTCTTATTGCTAAATTAATCAGATAAGACTGGTAAAAAAACTTTCTTCAATGGCACCAGTAACTTCGTTTCAATATCAACCTGTTCATAATGTTCAATCAAAGTGCGTACTAAATCATCTAATGTCCAAAGTGATAGAGGGATTTTTGATCGTTCAGCTTCATAGCGAGCATCCTTGGTAAAGCCACCAGTACTGACGTATAAACCTCGGTCATCATGATGGCGTCCACCAATAAAGCTTCTTAAATCTTGGCTGCCTATTTGCCCTTTACGATGCTTAACTTCAACCACAATTCTTGGGTTTTCAAATCCAAAACCGTCAGGCGATGCAATAATATCTTTCCCTCTATCTGAACCACTATTTGGCGAAACTTGGGTTTTATATCCCATCCCACGCAGAATACCGGCAACTAATAATTCCATTTCATCTGCATCAAGGGTAATTATTTTATCTTTTAATACGTTCTAACGCTTGAATTTCCATATCCTTTAATGGATCAGATATCATTTCTTCATCTTCTGCATGTGAAATATCCGCGACTTTACTACTCAAAGATGATGGTTTATTTTGCAATAGTTCCTTCACAGCAAAATCAGGAAGTTTAAAAACGGTCAATGTAGAACCTAGGGTATTTTTGGTTTTAATTGATAAGGTATCCCGATCAATCTCATCAGTATTCCATTTGATCTGACGTGCAATTCCCATCCCCATAGAACAAAGATCAGCACGATATTGAAACTCAGAAACAACCTGCCCTAATAAATAGGTACGGTTAGCAGGTGAATAAGTGATTACCCAATCGCTAACTTTAATTTCATTAATAAAACGCCATACTTGAGATGCGCCTGAACGCGCTGTACCGAGTTTCGTTGCTGGGTCTACTTGACGGTATAATTTCAGTATCTCTTTTCTTGATTGTCCAATTTTCAATAATGGAGCTAAGCCAGACCAGCCTAAACCAACCAGTTCTTTTTCTCGAAAATCATCATATAACTTCCCTGAATCACCACGAACCATCCACATTTTTTTGACTCATCAATTTGTTCCTACTTAAAGATCAATCGGTTAAAGTAAACCCACTAATTTGATTTCAACAATTCATTCGATAGCAACTCCGCTTGCGCCAAGACGGTTTCTGTTGCCAGTGCAGACATATCAGGCGGATAGCCATAACGATTAAGTAGCCGCTTAACGATAACGCGTATTTTTGCTCTTGCAGACTCTTTGATAGTCCAATCTAATGTGACGTTATTACGGATCATTTCAGTCAGTACAACCGCTAATTCCCTTAGCTTTGCTTTTCCGATTAATTCTTGAGCACTATCATTTTCAGCCACAGCCGTATAGAAAGCATATTCATAAGGTGATAAATTCAGGTCATTCGCTTCACTATCAACCTTATTGATATCTTTCGCTAATTTAATTAGCTCATCAATGACTTCAGCTGCCGTCAATATTTTATTTTGGTAGCTTTTAATCGCCCCTGTGAGCATATCCATCAGCTTTTTACCTTGAATAACGCTCATTTTTGTTCGCACATTGATTTCATCTGCTAACAATTTTTTTAAGGTTTCCAACGCGATATTTTTATGTTGGTAATCCTGCATCTCCATTAAAAAGTCATCAGAAAGGATCGATATATCAGGCTTTTTAATCCCCGCAGCATCAAATACATCGACTACCGTATCAGTCACTAAGGCTTGATCAATGGTCTGTTTAACGCGAACTTCCATGCTGTCATCACCGATAATGCCACTTCCTCCAGTTGAATCAAACTTATTCAGTCTGGCTTTTACCGCTTGGAAAAAGGCTATTTCAGGTGCTGCCTCCATCGCTTCAGGGTGTGGTGTTGCTAACGCAAAGGCTTGAGATAAAGCGGTGACCGCAGTTAAAAAACGCACTTTCCCCTGACCTTCATCAATCCCTAAAATAAAATCTTCTGCTTCTAAAATTATGGCTAATTTACGGGATGTGGATGCGGTGAAATATTCACGATAATCAAAACTAAAGAGCATTCCGTCAAGGACGTCTAATTTTTCTTTCATGACCTCAACGGCTTTTTCTTGGGTAAGTGCAGGATCACCTTTACCACCCGCATCTGAGTAAAAAGACAGTGCCGATTTTAAATCCGCCGCAATTCCCAAATAATCGACAACCAAACCACCTGATTTATCTTTATAGACTCGGTTAACACGGGCGATAGCCTGCATTAGGTTGTGCCCTTTCATCGGTTTATCGATGTATAACGTGTGCATACTCGGTGCATCGAATCCCGTTAACCACATATCACGCACAATGACTAATTTCAGCTTATCATCTTCATCTTTCATGCGATTAGCGAGTACTTGCCTGTCTTTCTTCGTCGTATGATGTTTAGCGATATCAGGGCCATCAGATGCGGAAGACGTCATCACGACCTTAATCACACCATCATTGAGATCATCACTGTGCCACTCAGGTTTGAGTGCCACGATTTCCTCATACAATGCCGCAGCAATACGCCGAGACATAGCAACGACCATGCCTTTACCGTGATTAGCATTCGCCACTAACCGTTCATCAAAGTGAGTGACTAAATCTTTGGCGATCGCTTTGATTCGCTCTTTACTGCCAATAATACTTTCAACTCGCGCCCATTTAGCCCGTTGTTGCTGAGTCTGTGTTAAGTCTTCATCTGTGAAGCTTTCATCAAATTCCTCGATCAGCTCTCGTCCTTCATCGCTAATTTTGACTTTTGCTAAACGACTTTCATAGTAGATAGGCACTGTCGCCCCATCTTCTACAGCCTGAGCGATATCATAGATATCAACATAATTACCAAATACCGCGGGAGTATTGACATCTGTTTTTTCAATGGGTGTTCCCGTAAAGCCTAAATAAGTGGCATTTGGTAAAGCATCACGCATATATTTTGCGAATCCATAAACGGTGCGCTTACCGATGACATTACCTTGCTCATCTTTCACATCGACTTCTTTTGCGGAAAAACCATATTGGGAACGATGCGCCTCGTCAGCAATGACAATGATATTACTGCGATCAGACAGTAGTTCATAAACACTACTGCCATCATCAGGCTGGAATTTTTGAATAGTGGTAAATATCACTCCACCCGAGCCAACTTTCAGTAATTCTTTTAATTCTTCTCTATTTTCAGCTTGTTTCGGGGTTTGACGTAACAGTTGTACCGCAGAAGAGAAAGTACCAAATAATTGGTCGTCTAAATCATTACGGTCAGTGATCACCACAACCGTTGGGTTATCGAGGGCTAAAACAATCTTACCTGTATAAAACACCATTGAGAGGGATTTACCCGAACCTTGGGTATGCCATACCACCCCCGCTTTTCTATCGCCTGCTTTTTGTTCTAAAACAAGGTGCTGTTGGTTCCTACCTTGTTGCCGTAACGCTACTTCCGCAGACGGTGAATTCGCATTGACATTCGAGGCACGAATGGTCGAAAGTACCGCCGCATTCACCGCATAGTATTGGTGATAGGCTGCCATTTTTTTGACAGTTTTAATCGAAATGATACCGTTGCTATCTTCCTGTTTACTAGATTCAAACACGATAAAATAGCGGATCATATCTAATAGTGTAACGGGATTAAGCAAGCCTTGAATTAACACTTCTAACTGTGGCTGAGTATTTTTTGCCTCCGTCATGCCATTATGGGTTTTCCATGCCATAAAACGGCTAAAATCAGCAGAAATAGTGCCTGATTTAGCTTCTAATCCATCAGAAATTACGCTAAAGGCATTGTAGGTAAATAATGAAGGAATTTGCTGTTGATAGGTTTTAATTTGATTATATGCCCCTTCAATGGTGGCATTTTCATCAATGGCATTTTTTAGTTCAATCACCACCAGCGGTAAACCATTAATATAGATAATCACATCAGGGCGACGCTCTTTGCGATCTTCCCGAATAGTGACCTGATTGACTACTAGAAATTCATTATTATCAGGTTGATTAAAATCCACCAGCCACACATATTCGCCTTGAGTATTGCCATCTTTACTGACTTCAATGTTAATACCTTCCGTCAGTAAACGGTGAAAACTCAGGTTATTTGCCATTAAATCTGGCGAGTTAATTTGTGTGACTTGTTTTAAGGCTTCCTCACATTTATCTTGTGTTAAATGCGAGTTTAAGCGTTGTATCGCTTCTAATACTTTTTTGCTGAAGAATGACTTGCTGATAAGTACGCAGGGGATTTATACCCGACGGCTCAATGTCTGGGCCATACATATATTCATAGCCTAGGGCTTGTAGCTGCTCAATGGTCATGGTTTCAATATCGGATTCTGTCATTTTTGACATTATTTTGTCATCCTTTAGCAAAAGGGTATAAAAAAGCAGCGCCAAGATACGCTGCCTAATTCGATTATTGTTTTATTTCTTCTGGTGTATAGCTAACGCGCACTTCTCCACTCATTAATTTAGGGAGTAACGTGTCGCGAAGTTTTTCTAGTTTTTCAATTTGGAAACAATTAGTGATAACTCTATCATTTAATGGTTTTACCATTATTTCATAATTATAAATTATGCTTGCTGGTGGAATAACCACGTCTATCTTTTCAAAATCTGATTTGCTGATGGAGCCAAATACAGTACCTTCATCATTAAATTTTTTTTATTTCATCCATTAAATATCTTAATTTAAAGTATGTATAAGTGTACCAATCAGGATTATTTATATGTCTAAATGCTGCAACTCCGCGACCAATACAACACTTGCTTCGTGCCATATTTTGAGCCCCCACAGGAGCTCGTACACTGATTAATGTATCTAGTTTTTGGGCAAACCGTGTCGGTTCCGTTGTATATACTCTTTCTTTAGGAAATCTAAAACCAAAGTCAGCGTTACCTTGAAACATAGGCGTACCAATCTGCTCCTCATTAAATGAAGAGCCTTTAGGCGATTGCCCCATAGTAAAAGCAAACTCATCTTTTAATGTTCCATGTACCCAATCATCCTGAGCTTCTTCAACAAAGCACTGACGAAAAAGTGTTTCTGCCATTGATTCTAAGGTTTTATTTTGACGATGGAGTAAGTCGATTTTGTTATCTAATGAGGAAAGAACGGAAACAATGGCTTTTTGTTCTGTCAATAATGGAACTGGAACATTCATTTCTTTCAACGATGTTAACGGGTTACTAATTGATGGGACTCCAACTTGAGCTTCATATTTAAGTATTTGATACTGACCATAATCAGACTTAAAAAAAGTAGAATAAGAACTCTGAATTAACAATCGACTGATTAACAGTCAACTTCATTCCTGACTGAGAGATAACATAGCGAGAGTATTTATTATGAGGGATCAATGCTACTTGCCCCAATAGTTCCCCTATGCGTAAAAACAAGATCATTAGGTTTACAGTTACTACCGATTAATTCATCTGCTTTTTCATCAGTAAGATAAACAAAGTTACCATCAACATATTTCGCATAATTCATATTAGTACCGCGTATAACTGGTACTCCTGACGGTACAAAGTTATCAGCTTTAATATTTGAGCCAAAAGGCCCCATTGCTATTGCACGTTTATCATCAGATTTAATATCTATAATTTTTTTTGACTTGCCAATCAACAGGAATTTCCCCAAATTCAGTTTGCTGTCTCATATCATCACCTTTGCCAAATTCTCGGCAATTGCTTGATTAAGTTTTGTTTCTTCTTCTAATTGTGCTTCAAATTCGGCTTTTAGTGCGGTAAAACGCTCTTTAAAATCAAAATCATCCTCTTCATCAGCAAGACCCACATAGCGACCTGGTGTTAGCACATAATCCAATTCAGCCACTTTATCGATAGCGACAGATGCACAAAAACCCGCTACATCTTCATATTCGCCATCTTTATTACGCCAATTATGGTAGGTATCTGAAATCAGCTTAATATCTTCATCCGATAACACTTTAGTTCGGCGATTAATTAAATGACCAAGATTTCGCGCATCAATAAATAGAATTTCATCACTACGATCTTGATACACCGATGAGTTATTACGATCACGGCGCATAAACCATAGCGCAGCAGGAATTTGCGTATTTAAGAATAATTTAGCAGGCAGGTTAACAATACAATCAATCACATTCGCATCTTTTACTAATGCGGCTCGGATATCACCTTCACCCGACGTTTTCGAAGTTAGCGCCCCTTTAGCCAGTACCACACCCGCTTGCCCTTTCGGTGACAAGTGATATAAGAAGTGCTGCATCCACGCAAAGTTTGCATTGCCTGCTGGTGGGATGCCATTTTGCCAACGGGCATCTTTACGTAATTGTTCACCTGACCAATCAGAAACGTTGAACGGCGGGTTCGCAATAATAAAATCTGCACGTAAGTCTTTATGAGCATCGTTTAAAAACGAGCCTTCATTGTTCCATTTTACTTGCTCAGAGTTAATACCGCGGATAGCCAAGTTCATTTTCGCCAAACGCCATGTGGTTTGGTTAGACTCTTGACCATAAATGGAAATGTTATCAATATTCCCTTGGTGGGATTCAACAAATTTTTCTGATTGAACAAACATACCGCCAGAACCACAGCACGGGTCAAAAATACGCCCTTCATAAGGCTCTAGCATGTGAACCAGTAAGGAAACAATTGACTTCGGCGTATAGAACTGACCGCCCTGTTTACCCTCCGCTAACGCAAATTCACCTAAGAAATATTCAAAAACATGACCTAGTACATCCGCAGAACGTGATTTTGCATCACCTAGTGCAATATCTCCCACAAGGTCAATTAATTCGCCAAGTACCGTTGCATCAAGGTTTTGACGTGCATAAACCTTCGGTAATACCCCTTTTAATTGCGGGTTATCTTCTTCGATGGCTTCCATAGCATCATCGACTAATTTACCGATATTGGGCTGTTTTGCATTATTGAGTAAATTTGTCCAACGTGCTTTTTCAGGCACAAAGAACACATTGTAAGCAAGATACTCATCACTATCTTCGGGATCTGCCCCTGCAAACTCGCCTTGACCCGCTTTAAGCTTTTCATAGTGAGACTCAAACGAATCAGAAATATACTTTAAGAATATTAATCCCAGCACAACATGCTTGTATTCTGCTGCATCAATATTCTTACGCAATTTATCAGCGGCTTTCCACAGGATAACTTCTAACGGTTCAGATTTGGTTTCTTTCGGTTTTTTAGCCATTGTTCCATTACTTACATCAGTAAAAATAATGGAACTATTGTTACTGATTTATAGCCAGAAATCTAATAAAACAGGCTGATAACTTGCGATAGTTATCAAAAGGGTGGATTATCAGCAAATGTCATATTTCATACTTCAACGCTACTTTCAAATTATGAGTATTAGATAATAATTTTTTCTCAATACCTCTTGAGGCAATAACTGCTTCAAGCTACTATGACTAATCGTTCTTTTTTCAAAAAATCACACTAAATTTTCTACAAAAAGGCTCTCTTTTCCGCATAGCTCTACTCTCCATTTATTTCCATTCAATGTCTATAGTATAAACTTGTAGTTATACGTTTAGTTATACATAAATTTCATTAAAATAAAATATTATTAAAAATCAATTAAATAGATATCAAATTCAACTTACGCCAGCGAATGCATTCGTAAATATTCGAAAATACCTTAAAAAGCCTTAATTCATAACGAGTTAAGCTTTTTTATTATACGTTTATATTCGTTACCTATCGTTTTAACTCGAAAGCTTTGGTAGTATGTTTAGTAGTAAAGGATAGATACTACTATTTTTCTTAACTACCAGTCCTGTCCTTATAAAATCTCTTTATATAGTTATGTTTTTCGCTGAAAAAATGCGTCCTGCTGTCCCAAGGCAGGTTATCGCATTGATATATAAACAAAAAACATAGGACAACACCCCGTCCTCGGCTATTGTCCCAACATTTATAAATCAGTCACAAAAATGACTTAACAACATGATTTAAAATAAAAATACACACTGGGACACTAAAATTAAAATAGGACACACTGTTAAGTAATTTAGTGAAAAAAGAATTAGAGCGGTATGGGTGGGAATAATATCACCGCTTCAATTTGCAAAATGCTACCTGCTTAAAATTCAATTCTACCAATTCGGTATAATTAATATAAATCAGTAGGTTATAGGCTATTCGCTTTATCTCTTTACATCGTTAAAATGTACTAATTGATATAGAAAAAGATAGGTGTAAAAATGCAAAGAGATATACAGAAGATACTTTTACATTGGGGTGGTTGGGTAGTTCGTGGGCGATCTGGCCTTGGCTACTCGTCTGTTGCCGCTGGGTTTAAAGGCTTGGTGAGCCGCACGAGTATTACTAAGCTGTCATGTTGTGACGCGGACGGACTTATTATTGATGGATGTATTGCGAAATTGCGTAATGTTCAGATGGAACAAGAATGTGACTTTATCGAATGCTATTACGCTAAGGGCATGTCCAAACGTTCTATAGGCCGTAAGTATAAGCTGAACGAAATCGAAGTCCGTAAACGCATGGCGATAGCTGAGAGCTTTATCTTAAGTTGCTTAACCGCTGTAGATGAACCTTTAGAGCTAGATTTACTTTATGGCTTTCCCTGCCACCAGCAACGCGTACAGCCACAAAATACCGCAGCTCTTAGATAACCCTGCCCGATATTAGCCATAGCCTTGATTACTTTATTAAGGTAACAGGGATATAGCTTTTAACTTTCAATAGATTACCTTCTCTTTTCGTCTATTAACTTACGGGCTAAAAAAAACTAATATCCGTTGTATAGTATTTACCCTTGGGTAACACAGGATTCCATAGCGTGACACGTTGCACTTAAACGCTACTTTAAGGCCTTATGAATAATGACTATTAGTAATAGACTTGTGGGAAAACTCAGCATTGCAAAAGTAGAAATCAATTCATTTGATTGAGTTAACATATCTGCGATTTCTTGTAGTCCTTGGGGCGTTAGTTGGTCTGACCAAGGCTGATCAAGTTGGTATTTTTTAGTAACCGCATATCCCATATTTAATAAAAAAAGAATTAAATAATTCGTAATTATAATAAATACGGTTAAGGCCCACTTTACTATATTTTTAGCTTTCATCAGGGGTCTCTGCATCAAAAAGTGCTACCAAAAATATCTCCGGATCCCTCAGATGAAATACCGGATGAGCCTACGGTTGATAAGCTTTGGGTTCCCACTTCATAGCCAGATTGCTTAATCCCTTTTTCAGTGGGTTTTCCGCTATTAATATTAGGATATTTTTCTTTAAACACGTCTGTCATTTCAATAATAGCCAGTGAAGAAAAATCGTGTTTTTTACTATCCAGGTAATCTTCTAGCGATAAAGGGATAACAAAAGACTCTTCTCTTTCTATAGGATATTGGGTTCTGGTTGGGGTATAACTGCTATTGAATATTTTTGATCCCCCTGCCTTCAATCCATGGACTGTATGGGTTGTACAATTGCTTGAACTTAAGTCATAGACATCGATTACATGACCGTAATTTTTTGTCGCTTCTCCTGCATTTTGAGGTAACCATGTTGGTTTTGTGCCATTTATCCATAATGAATAGAAATGTTGATATGTTTTGTCAATATCTGCATCATTTATTGAAAAAACACGAGCATTCATTTTGTACAGCTCATTCCTAAAATAATTTCTAGCATCCTCACCTTGTAAATATATAAGAATACCATCACCATCGACGCCACCAGTACCTGTACGCCCGAACCGACCATAAGTAAAAACATGAATATGGTTATCTTTGTGGATTGAAATATAAGAGTGTCTGGCTTCTACTCTTTCAGTCCAAACATAGACCCCATCTGATAGCTTCTCATCAGCTTTATTGCACTCTCTGATAGCATATCCGTTATATGTTGATTGCGAACTATTAAAGTGTTGCTGAGGAGCAATAGGCTTATCTTGTACTATTGGTGGACTATATGCGCGAGGCGTAGGTTCTTCATCATTGCTATAACAATCTTGAATTGAGGGAATAAATCGTGAATGACAAGGGCAAGAGCTGGTACTTTCTAATGTCCCCGCATGCTTCCTATCTTCAAGCCATACACTGCTGACACCCCCAATAATATAATAAGCACCGGAATGTTTACCACAGGTCACCATATCACCTTCACGAGCCCCAGCAACACCATACCATTGCATTGTATTGTATTGTATTGTCACCCGTTAAAATTTGACCGCCACAAGTTGTTTTGTCGCCTACCCGTAAAAATATCCTATAGCCATAGCAATTCCTTTATTATCACTTAAGTTAAATGTCATTGTTGTTTAGCGATAAAGAATTAACAAGTAATTTTTAGCAATTAATGGTGGAAATGATAAAACGAACAGATGGAACAATTAATCAGGGTATAATTCAGGATGTTTAAGGGAGATATCTGCATTTATTATTCGTAGTGTAATCCTGCCTAAGTAGATAGTGTCGTTTTTTGAAACATGTTAAAATTGCATGGTTATATTAGCTTTGCTCTTTTTCCTTGAAAATACCAATTCGGCTCGATAAAAGGACTTCCGCGATAGTCAAACGTAAACGCCACTATAGATTTATATTTACTTGCTTGATATTCAAAAGAAAGAGGGGCATCAGGTAAATAAATATCACCAAGTAACGCATTACAATATTTACAACCATTGGAAAGGTAAAAACCACCCGCAGTTTTACTATAACGTTGTTTTAATTAGCCTATGCCATGCGATTTTAGAACTTCATTACTTATATGCTTGTGTATAAAGGTCTTTGCAATCTTGATTACCAAAAGAGATAAAATCTAGAGCTACATCATCAAGCGAATGTACCCCTATTCCTCGGACACTGTTAGTATTCTTTCCGCAGCACCAACATTTCTCTTTATACAAAATAACCTTAGCTTGTAGCTTTGTATTATTTTGTGGGTGCCAAGCTAACTTTTTTATTTAAAACACCAGTAATGAACTGATCTACTGAAACCGAGAATTGAGGCAAATAGTAATTATTATTTTCGTCCTGCAGCATACCGAACATAGGTAAATCGTAGGATATACAAATATCGCGAAAATAAAATTCTTTGCCTTTTCTCAATTTGTGTAACCAAAGAACTCTATTAATGCCTGACGCTATGTACTTAGCCTGTCGTTCTTTGAATACATCCATGCTCTGTTGTGATAGCTGTACTTCAAATATTAATTGAACATTATTTTTAGTGCAGTAGACATCTGCTATCCACTGTTCGCCTGTTGGCGTTTGACCTGAGCGTTCTGTAGTAACAGACCATCCAGCTTTGTACGCTAACTTTGCAATTAAAAATTTCAGGTATAAGTGATCTGGGCTTTCTCTTGTATACTGGCAATCGCTTTTGGGTTTGTGCGAAAAATGGAAGTTATTTAGCTTACTAGTTTTGGGTATAGCCCCGTGACCACAGCACGACATTACTAGAGTTCGCTTTTTATATGAGTCTTTTAACTCTTCCCATTACCTCTCATTAAAAGTGAATGAGTGGATTTATTGCCCATCTAAAATTGCTTTTATCGGCATGTCCCCTCCCTGAAATGATGAACAGTCAAAGCTAGTATACATAAGTACACTTCCTAACTGGTACAGAAAAGCACAGGTTAAAATTTAATCATACCTATTAGATACAATCCGAGGAGTGCTACAGCATCGGGACGCTGAAAAATAAGCTGTCCTGTGCATTGTCCCATGATATGTACGTTAGGCAGGCATATTAACTATATAATAT
>NZ_MIIZ01001476.1:0-333 GCF_001743005.1 Shigella sp. FC1967
CTTCATTTGCAAGATCGGCAATAGTTCTCGATACTCTTAAAATTTTTATGCCAAGCTCGTATCGATAATCCTAGTTTTATTTAATGTATTTTCAAGAAAAGTTGCATCACTGGTATTCAATGAGCAATAGCATTCAATCTCTTTGCCAGTTAAATTATGTATTTACTTTCCCACTATCCGTGCAAATTGTCTTTCTCTTGCCTTTAAAACGCGTTTTTCTAATTTGTCGTACTACTTCATTTGCAAGATCGGCAATAGTTCTCGATACTCTTAAAATTTTTATGCCAAGCTCGTATCGATAATCCTAGTTTTATTTAATGTATTTTCAAGAAA
>NZ_MIIZ01001477.1:0-333 GCF_001743005.1 Shigella sp. FC1967
ATAATAACCAAGGGTATAAGGTGTCAGCGAAATGTTCTTATCAAATTAGTGATCAGTGGTAAAAGCATCTCGTGAACAATATCATCTGCTTTCATTGAAGACTATATGGAAATGAAGTATCTCTGCCAGGGGTTATAATCATTTTTAACGACTATTTAACTGATAAAAGTAAGTCAGCAAGGGTGCTACTGACTTTTTCTTTTTTATCATTATTTTTAAGGAAGAATACCCTCGATAATAACCAAGGGTATAAGGTGTCAGCGAAATGTTCTTATCAAATTAGTGATCAGTGGTAAAAGCATCTCGTGAACAATATCATCTGCTTTCATTGAA
>NZ_MIIZ01001478.1:0-333 GCF_001743005.1 Shigella sp. FC1967
AAATAAACATCATTTATTGGTATAAACTGCGTTTTATTGGCATTAAAACTTATTGGACCATAAATTCTATTACCATTACGCCTAGTTATTGATGCACCTGTTTTGGCATTAAGATGTAATCGTGTAAGTCGTTTATTTGATAGACCAATGTAATTCTCAAATGTCATTCCTTGCTCTACTATTGCACCTTGGTACATCCATTTCATTGTGATTTTATTTCCTGATTTGTCAATAAAATAAACATCATTTATTGGTATAAACTGCGTTTTATTGGCATTAAAACTTATTGGACCATAAATTCTATTACCATTACGCCTAGTTATTGATGCACCT
>NZ_MIIZ01001479.1:0-332 GCF_001743005.1 Shigella sp. FC1967
TCCTTTAGGTCACTCAAGGTGACAGGGAAGACTCATCTCGAGGCAAGTTTCCCGCTTAGATGCTTTCAGCGGTTATCTCTTCCGCACTTAGCTACCGGGCAATGCCATTGGCATGACAACCCGAACACCAGTGGTGCGTTCACTCCGGTCCTCTCGTACTAGGAGCAACCCCCTCTCAATCTTCCAACGCCCCACGGCAGATAGGGACCGAACTGTCTCACGACGTTCTAAACCCCAGCTCGCGTACCACTTTAAATGGCGAACAGCCATACCCTTGGGACCTACTTCAGCCCCAGGATGTGATGAGCCGACATCGAGGTGCCAAACACCGC
>NZ_MIIZ01001480.1:0-332 GCF_001743005.1 Shigella sp. FC1967
GGTCTCCATGGGCTGAAACGACGAGTCCCGCCGCGTGTAATTCCAATATGCCCTTGTGTCGGATATTGATTGCCGCATTGATATCTCGGTCATGTTCAAACTCCACATTCAGGGCATTGCCAGATACGCTTATGTAGTGGCATTTCTGACATTTTATGACCGCAGCAATGACAGGTTTTCGAACTGGCAAACCATTGATCCAGTTTTACCAGATGGATGCCTTTTTCTGCGGCTTTATATTCCAGCTTTGTGATAAAACCATGCCAGCCTGCATCACCGATAGCGCGAGCCAGACAGTGGTTTTTCATCATATTCGCCGATTTCAGTGTCTC
>NZ_MIIZ01001481.1:0-332 GCF_001743005.1 Shigella sp. FC1967
AACCATTAACCTTAAACCAATTTACCGAAGTGCCTTTGACATGGTTAAACCCGTGTAAATTTCCGGCAAGGTAGTCATCTTTGGGTTTTTTTCTTGGGGGAACAGCAGTGAGCTTACTGCGATAATGGCAAGAATAACGCCAGCAACAATCACTTTTTTTACGAGTTATTTTTTTCGAGCATACTGCAGGCTCCTCCATTTTTGTTGGAATAGTAATCGGATAATTAGGGTTTCCCGGGGAATAACAAGATAATGTGATCCGAACTTCTTGGCAGGGAAGAAAATGCACTTTGACATCACAAGGGTCGTCATACTCAGGAATTTCTACCATT
>NZ_MIIZ01001482.1:0-331 GCF_001743005.1 Shigella sp. FC1967
CTGATATTTTGTTTAAAAAAAAAATGATAATTAATTGTAAATAAAAAGTATCTTATACCATCTAAATTATGAGACAAATAACTCATTGTTAATATTAAGTCGAAATACATCCTTATGATACTCCTGAAGTGATTATAATACCGATTGAAAATGGTTTTAAAAGGTTATCTTAATTGGGTACATACCTCGTTGAATTAAAATAACGTTAAAATTTTTTACTGAGGTCTCATTCCTGATATTTTGTTTAAAAAAAAAATGATAATTAATTGTAAATAAAAAGTATCTTATACCATCTAAATTATGAGACAAATAACTCATTGTTAATATTAAG
>NZ_MIIZ01001483.1:0-331 GCF_001743005.1 Shigella sp. FC1967
CAAAGCTGGAATATAAAGCCGCAGAAAAAGGCGTCCATCTGGTAAAACTGGATCAATGGTTTGCCAGTTCGAAAACCTGTCATTGCTGTGGTCATAAAATGTCAGAAATGCCACTACATAAGCGTATCTGGCAATGCCCTGAATGTGGAGTTGAACATGACCGAGATATCAATGCGGCAATCAATATCCGACACAAGGGCATATTGGAATTACACGCGGCGGGACTCGTCGTTTTCAGCCCATGGAGACCCGCGTAAATCCGTCGTACAGAGGGTTGCGGTCTGAGAAGTGGGAAGCCTCGCCGTTTACGGCGGGGAGCAGTCACGAGGAA
>NZ_MIIZ01001484.1:0-331 GCF_001743005.1 Shigella sp. FC1967
CCCCGATTAACGTTGGACAGGAACCCTTGGTCTTCCGGCGTGCGGGTTTTTCACCCGCATTATCGTTACTTATGTCAGCATTCGCACTTCTGATACCTCCAGCATACCTCACAGTACACCTTCGCAGGCTTACAGAACGCTCCCCTACCCAACAACACATAAGTGTCGCTGCCGCAGCTTCGGTGCATGGTTTAGCCCCGTTACATCTTCCGCGCGGCCGACTCGACCAGTCGAGCTATTACGCTTTCTTTTAAATGATGGCTGCTTCTAAGCCAACATCCTGGCTGTCTGAGCCTTCCCACTTCGTTTCCCACTTAACCATCGACTTTGG
>NZ_MIIZ01001485.1:0-329 GCF_001743005.1 Shigella sp. FC1967
TTACATAATATCGTTTTTTAGCAATCTTTCATTTATCAAATTAACCGATTGCTTTGTTATGGACACCCATAATATGTTATTTGCCAGTCGATTTAATAACACTACTGGTTAAATAAAAATAATCGACAAGGTAATATTATTCTTCACCCTACGCTAAGAAACAGCAGTGAAAAGAAATGGATAACAGTTCAAATAGTGTTTTTGTTAGGTTGTTATTGTTTATCCCCTATTTACATAATATCGTTTTTTAGCAATCTTTCATTTATCAAATTAACCGATTGCTTTGTTATGGACACCCATAATATGTTATTTGCCAGTCGATTTAATAA
>NZ_MIIZ01001486.1:0-11897 GCF_001743005.1 Shigella sp. FC1967
TTTTTCGCTAAAATAGAGATATCCCACTATTTTATTGAATATAAAAAAATCCGTAATCGTTAAACAATTACGGATTATTTATATAAAAAATAGAGCTAGTCTTTCTTTTTGGGTGAAAAAACTCAGTAACGTTTTGATAGATCCATTATTGATGATTTAACCAAAAATAGCATTAAACCAACCGGATACTGTTTTAACAACAAAATCCCAAATACGACTAAAGAAACCGCCTTCCTCAACCGCTTCTTTTACGACTAATGGGCGTTGCTCAATCACTTCATCATTTAATAAAAAGTTAACGGTACCTACCACCTGATTTTCCGTTAGTGGCGCTTCTAATACAGGATTGGTTAAAGTAAACGAAGCTTTCAAGTTTTTCAGTTCACCTTTAGGAATAGTGATTGAAGCATCATTAGCAACCCCTAATGCAACTTCGCCTTTATCGCCGTACCACACTTTTTGAGTTGTCAGTGGGGTACCTGCTTTTACGGGGGTTACCGTTTCAAAAAAGCGGAAGCCCCAGCCTAATAATTTTTCACTTTCAGCAAAACGCACTTTATCTGATGGCGTTCCTAAAACAACAGCAATCAAGCGCATATCACCTTCAGTTGCCGAAGAAACAAGATTGTACCCTGCTCCATTAGTGTGACCTGTTTTCACACCGTCGACATTCATATTTTTATTCCACAATAAACGGTTACGGTTTGGCTGACGAATATTGTTGAATGTAAATTCTTTTTCTTTATGAATTTCATACTCTGAAGGCACATCGCGGATCATGGCGGCTGTGAGTAATGCCATATCTTGTGCGGTTGTATATTGCCCTTCAGAATCTAACCCATGAACGGTTTTAAAGTGTGTATTTTTCAAACCGAGATTCTTAGCATAGGAATTCATTAAATCCACAAAGGTTTCCTGACTACCCGCAACATGTTCTGCTAATGCAATACTGGCATCATTACCAGATTGAATAACCATACCGCGATTTAAATCAATCACTTTAACCTGATCACCCGGCTTTAAGAACATCAATGATGATCCCTTCAATACCGGATTCCCCGTTGCCCATGCATTACGCCCAACAATAACAATATCATCAGGTGACATACGACCTTCTTTGATCGCTTGTCCAACAACATAGCTACTCATGATTTTTGTTAGGCTGGCGGGATCTAAACGTTCATCAGGTTTTTCTGATGCCAGAATTTTTCCGCTGTTGTAATCCATTAATACATAAGATTTTGCCTCTATTTGAGGAGGCACCGGATTATTGACTGCAAATGAAGGACTAGAAATAATTAGCAGTAAACCCATTCCCGCGGTAACCTTACCCAGAACAGATGGAATATTTTTTTTCATTACCGATCACCCTTTTATATCAATTTGTTAAAGCTTTCCTACTATATGGCTTTCTAGAATAAGACGCCAACATTGATATATAGAGATTTATCTTATATTCATATTTAGCGCCCTATAGAGGGAAATTTTATTACTTATCGTAGCTTAGGAGACCTTTATGTTAAAAGTCTGGGGTAGAAAAAAACTCGTCTAACGTTAAAAAAAGTGCTTTGGTGCTTAAAAGAATTAAACGTTCCTTATGAGCAAATCGACGTTGGTGGCCCTTTTGGTGGACTCAATGAAGCAAATTATTTAGCGATGAATCCCAACGCTTCTATTCCAACCTTACTAGATGATGACTTTGCTTTATGGGAGTCTAATACCATTATTCGTTATTTATGTACAAAATATAAAAATAATACGCTCTATCCCATTGATCTTAAACAGCGAGCAAATGTAGAAAAATGGATGGATTGGTCAAATGGCAGCCTATTTTCGCCCATTCAACAAATGATGATCATGATTGTTCGTACGCCTAAAGAACAGCAAAATCCTGAAAGTGTTAATGCGTTGAAAGAGAAGCTTAATAAACTTATTAAAATTGCTGACGACCAACTTGCGAAAACCACTTATTTTGCAGGAGATACATTCTCTCTTGCCGATATGGCAATCGCACCTTTGGTCTATCCATGGCTAGAAGTTTGCAAAGATAGACCACACGTCCCTCATATTGAGCGTTGGTTTGCCCAATTAAGTGAAAGATCTATTTTCCGTGATATTGTGTTACTGCCTGTAAATTAATTCATTGGCATTTTGTCGGGATCTGGATAATGGTAATGAAATCCAAGATCTCGACAAATCTCCTGACCATCAATCTCTCGTATTGCAGGCTTTTCTTCCTCAATAAATTCGGGTGGAATGAGATCAAGTTGATTCGACACTCTCGAGTAAAAATCTTTCTTTTTAGGGTGAATTGGTGCACATAAATTATATAAATGGCCACCTTCATTCTGTGCGAGCAGTTGTTCAACAGCAAAAATGACATCATCTAAGTGGACTAAGTTTACGCATTGATGAGCGCCTTTTACCTGTTTTTTACCTGATAAAAAACGTCCTGCATGACGACCTGGTCCCACTAATCCTGCTAATCGAAGAATATCAACCGTAGTCAACGGTAAACGATGTAGCCAGTTCTCAACTTCGGCTAACATTTTTGCCGATTGTGTTTCTGGTCGAATATCCATTTCTTCCGTGATATTACCCGTTTGGTTGCCATATACAGAAGTAGAACTAATGTAAATGACTCTCGTCACATGGCGAGACATTGCGCTATCCACCAGCGTCTGAATGGCTTCAACATAATCATAACCTCCACCGGCAGCACTTGGTGGTAGCGTAATAATGAGTACGTCAGTTTCCATTAAGTAATCAAAATCATCTCTATCGCATTCGATTGCGGGTGTTAAATTCACTAAACAACAGTCAATGCCACTCATTCTTGCTGCTTCTACGCCATCTTCGGTGGTTTTAGTCCCTTTAACTTGATAGCCTGCATCACGCAACGCAGTAGCAAGTGGTAAACCTAACCAACCTAATCCTACGATGGTTATTCGTTTCATTTTGCTCCCCTACTTAAATGGCCTAATCAAAGTATGCTATAAAATTTTAGTTTCGCCATTAATTATAAATACCACTTATATTTCGTGAATATTTAGTGCCTCCCTATATACTCGCCTACTTGTTCCATTAAGTAAATAAGAGAAATATTAAAAATTACATTAAAAAACAAAAAGGTTATAAAATAATTAAATTATTATTAAAAAAATAGGTTGCTTTCTCCTTTGTAAATCATGTAGGTTGAAAGGGCAGACAAATTCTAAATGCGGGTTACTAAATACAGCATACAGCTCAATAGTAACGGGCATTATTAAATAACAAATAATGTTATTAGCTAGGAAAATATTATGTATAGCATTCAATTAAACCACCATCATCACCATCACCCTGACTAGTCTTTCAGGCGATGAGTGCTGGAAGACGTTTAAGAAACGCTTCCGGTGGTCTGAATGCAGATAACAACTAAAACCCCGGAAGGCAACTTCCGGGGTTTTTTTATAGCTAATTTTCATAACAAAAATAGAGAAAAAGATAGGGTAATATTATGTTAGATAAAGCAAGATTAAGAATTGCAATGCAAAAATCTGGCCGTTTAAGCGATGATTCTCGTGCGCTTTTAGCTCGTTGTGGCATCAAAATTAACTTAAATCAACAGCGCCTGATTGCTTACGCTGAAAATATGCCAATCGATATTTTGCGCGTGAGAGATGACGATATTCCGGGATTAGTCATGGATGGCGTTGTTGATTTAGGGATCATTGGTGAAAACGTTTTAGAAGAAGAGTTATTAAAGCGTCGCTCACAAGGTGAAGATCCAAGTTATCTCACACTACGTCGTCTTGATTTCGGGGGATGCCGTTTATCTCTTGCAACACCTGTCGATTTCGATTATCAAGGTGCGGAATGCTTAAATAACACTCGAATCGCAACCTCCTATCCCAATCTGCTCAAACGCTATTTAGACCAAAAAGGGATCAAATTTAAATCATGTTTATTAAATGGCTCTGTTGAAGTCGCTCCTCGTGCCGGCCTTGCTGACTCTATCTGCGACTTAGTTTCTACTGGCGCAACATTAGAAGCCAATGGCTTAAAAGAAGTTGAAGTAATTTATCGTTCAAAAGCATGTTTAATCCAACGCGACGGTGAAATGGAAGCGGATAAACAAGAACTTATCAACCGTTTACTGACCCGTATTCAAGGCGTTATTCAAGCCAGAGAATCAAAATACATTATGTTACACGCACCAAGTGATTGCCTTGAGGATGTCATTGCATTACTTCCGGGAGCGGAAAGACCGACTATTTTACCTCTGGCGGGAGATCAAAATCGCGTTGCAATGCATATGGTAAGTAGCGAAACCCTATTCTGGGAAACAATGGAAAAACTTAAATCATTAGGTGCAAGTTCAATTCTTGTTTTACCAATTGAAAAAATGATGGAATAAGGTGAAATGATGAAAACGGGTTTTAATACATTAAATTACTGGGATAAATGCACGAAAGAACAGCAACAAGTGCTATTAACTCGCCCTGCTATTTCTGCATCAGCTTCAATTACAGAACAGGTTGCTAGCATCATTTCACAAGTACGCAATGATGGAGATAAAGCGCTTAAAGCACTAAGCCAAAAATTTGATAAGACAGCACCGGAAAGTGTTTTGGTATCAAAATCACAAATCAATGAAGCGTCATCAAGACTTGATAGCAAAATAAAACAAGCGATAGCACAGGCGATGAATAATATTCGTCGCTTTCATGAGGCTCAAATACCTAACACTATCAACGTAGAAACTCAGCCTGGTGTCTTTTGTCAGCAAGTCAGCAGAGCAATCGATGCGGTAGGACTTTATATTCCCGGAGGTTCCGCACCATTGCTTTCAACAGTAATGATGTTGGGTATTCCAGCCCGTATTGCGGGTTGTCGCAAAATTATTCTTTGCTCTCCGCCCCCTATTGCTGATGAAATTTTATATATTGCTCAACAAATTGGTATTGATGAAATCTTTCAAGTAGGTGGTGCACAGGCGATTGCAGCCATGGCATTTGGTACTGAATCTATTCCTAAAGTTGATAAAATCTTTGGCCCTGGTAATGCTTATGTAACCGAAGCGAAGCGCCAAGCAAGCCAATCACTTCAAGGTGCAGCAATCGATATGCCAGCAGGCCCTTCAGAAGTTTTAGTCATTGCGGATGCAGATGCAAATCCTGTATTTATTGCTGCTGACTTACTTTCACAAGCTGAACACGGCCCAGATTCCCAAGTTGTGTTATTAACACCCGATGAAACACTCGCTAAAGCCGTTATTGCTGAAACTGAAACACAACTGACGCTATTAAGCCGCGCTGAAATTGCTAAACAGGCACTTGCAGAAAGCCGGGTTATTATTACTCGTGATCTCGAGCAGTGTATTGAAATCAGTAATCGTTATGGTCCAGAGCACTTAATTATTCAAACCAATGATGCTGATACCCGTGTTGATAGCATTACCAGTGCCGGCTCTGTTTTTCTTGGTGCTTGGTCGCCTGAATCTGCAGGAGATTATGCTTCTGGCACTAATCACGTTCTACCAACTTATGGCTATACAGCAACTTACTCAAGCTTAGGTTTAGCTGATTTTATGAAACGTATGACAGTACAGAAACTCACTGCTCAAGGCTTATCTGATTTAGCACAGACCATTGAAATATTAGCGCAAGCAGAACAACTCACCGCACACAAAAATGCGGTCACACTTCGTGTAAATGCGTTAGCTAAGGGGAAATAAGCGTGATGAAAACTGAATTTGATATCAATACACTTGCAAGAAAAAATGTACGTGAATTAATACCGTATCAATCTGCTCGACGCTTAGGGGGAAATGGTTCTATTTGGTTAAATGCAAATGAATACCCTATCGCTCCTGACTTTACGTTTAATGAAAAAAATTTAAACCGCTACCCTGAATGTCAGCCTGTTAACGTGATTAGTCGTTATGCAAAATATGCAGGTGTCAATGCTAATCAAGTTTTAGTTAGCCGTGGTGCTGATGAAGCGATTGAGCTTCTTATTCGTGCTTTTTGTGAGCCGAGTAAAGACGCAATGCTTTATTGCCCACCCACATATGGAATGTATAGCGTTAGTGCGGAAACCTTTGGTGTAGAACAGCGTGTTGTCCCTGCTCTTGCTGATTGGAACCCTGATGTCAAAGCCATCGCATCACAACTTGATAATGTAAAACTTATCTACCTATGCAGCCCAAATAACCCAACAGGAAATATCGTTGATCCTTCGCTTATTCGTGATGTATTAGCATTGGCTAAAGGCAAAGCCATTGTTGCGGTAGATGAAGCTTATATTGAATTTTGTCCACACGCGTCAATGGTGTCATGGCTTGCAGAGTATCCGAATTTAGTTATTTTGCGAACCTTATCGAAAGCTTTCGCTTTAGCAGGGCTTCGTTGTGGCTTTACGCTTGCCAACCCACCAGTCATTGAATTATTACTAAAAGTGATCGCACCATACCCACTTTCAACACCTGTTGCAGATATTGCTGCGCAAGCATTAACAGAAGCCGGTATTGAAATAATGAAAAAACGAGTGGCAGAAATTTCACGCAACAGAGCTATCTTGTCTAATGCGTTACAAAAATTGCCTAATGTTGAACAGGTTTATAACAGTGAAACTAACTATATTTTAGTGAAATTCACTGATGCCACTCTGGTTTTCCGTACTTTATGGGAACAAGGGATTATTTTACGCGATCAACAGCGTCAATATGGGCTTAAGGGCTGTTTGCGTATTTCTATCGGTACAGCGGAAGAATGTGATAGCGTGATTAATGCCATAAAGAATATTCAAACTGCAAACGTATAAAACATTAAAAACGATAACAACAAAAAATCGCAACTGAGGGATCTCTACCATGAGCCAAAAAATTCTTTTCATCGACCGTGATGGTACTTTAATCACTGAGCCACCCACTGATTACCAAGTTGATAGACTTGATAAACTTGCCTTTGAAAATGGGGTGATCCCCGCACTTACTGCTCTACAAAAAGCAGGGTATAAACTCATCATGATCACAAATCAGGATGGATTAGGCACAGAAAATTTTCCTCAAGCGGATTTCGATCCTCCTCATAACTTAATGATGCAAGTTTTCTCATCTCAAGGGATCATATTTGATGATGTTTTAATTTGCCCTCATAAACCTGAAGACAACTGTCCTTGTCGTAAACCAGAAACTGGACTTGTCACTCAGTATTTAGTAGATGGTGCACTAGATAGAGATAACAGCTATGTCATTGGCGATAGACAAACTGATATTCAGCTAGCTGAAAATATGGGGATCAAAGGCCTACTTTATAATACCAATGAACTCAATTGGGCAATTATTACTGAGCAATTAACTAAAAAAGATCGCTACGCTCACGTTGAACGAAAAACAAAAGAAACACAAATCGCGATCGATATTTGGCTTGATCGTGAAGGCAACAGTCAGATCAGTACAGGCGTCGGTTTCTTTGATCACATGCTTGATCAAATTGCCACGCACGGCGGCTTTCGTATGAACATCAATGTAAAAGGTGATTTAGTGATTGATGATCACCACACGGTAGAAGATACCGGCCTTGCTTTGGGTGAAGCATTACGTGAAGCATTAGGTGATAAACGAGGTATTGCTCGATTTGGCTTTACATTACCAATGGATGAATGCCTTGCAAGCTGTGCGTTAGATATTTCTGGTCGCCCGCACCTTGAATACAAAGCCGAATTTAAATATCAACGTGTCGGTGATTTAAGTACAGAGATGATTGAACACTTTTTCCGTTCACTCTCTTACACCATGGGTTGCACATTACATCTGAAATCAAAAGGCAAAAACGATCACCACAAAGCTGAAAGCTTATTTAAAGTCTTTGGTCGTACATTACGCCAAGCCATTCGTGTTGAAGGTAATACTTTACCAAGTTCAAAAGGTGTTCTGTGATGAAAGTGGTTATTCTTGATACGGGCTGTGCCAATTTAGCCTCTGTCGCTTACGCCGTTAAGCGACTCGGTTATGATCCCATCGTGTCCTATGAAAAAAACGTTGTGTTATCTGCGGATAAACTCTTTCTACCCGGAGTAGGCACGGCGAGAGCAGCAATGGAACAACTCAAAGCACGAGAGCTAATTCCTTTAATTAAAGCCTTAACACAACCGGTTTTAGGTATTTGTTTAGGTATGCAAATATTGGCCTCTCTAAGCGAGGAAGGTAAAGATATCCCTTTATTAGGTTTAGTTGATGGCACCATCGATAAGCTTGATACAGCAGGATTACCATTACCTCATATGGGTTGGAACCAAGTATTAGCAAAACCTGGACATCCTCTTTTTCGTGATCTTGGTGACGATGCTTGGTTCTATTTTGTTCATAGCTACGCGTTAGCTCTCAATAAATCAACGATTGCTGAAACTGAATACGGCTCGCGTTTTAGTAGCGCAATTCAAAAAGATAATTTTTATGGCGTGCAATTTCACCCTGAGCGTTCAGGGAAAGCTGGTGCGCAACTTATCAAGAACTTTTTGGAGATGTAACCTGTTATGATTATTCCAGCATTAGATTTAATTAATGGGAAAGTCGTTCGTCTTCATCAGGGTGATTATGCAAAACAGCGTGATTATGATGATAATCCGCTGACACGCTACCAACAATATGAAAAAGATGGCGCAAAATTACTTCACTTAGTAGATTTAACGGGAGCAAAAGATCCATCTGCTCGCCAAATTCCACTGTTAAAAAAACTTGTTGCTTGTGTCAATGTTCCCGTACAAGTAGGGGGCGGAATTCGCACTGAAGATGATGTTAAGTCACTACTCGAAGCAGGAGCAAGCCGAGTTGTCATTGGCTCTACCGCCGTTAGTCAGCCCGAAATAGTAAAAACATGGTTTGAGCGCTATGGTGCAGATGCCATTGTATTAGCCCTCGATGTTCGCATTGATAAACAAGGTAAAAAGTGGGTGGCTGTCAGTGGTTGGCAAGAGAACTCCCCCTATACACTTGAAGATATCATCGAGCTTTATCAAAGTGTCGGTTTAAAGCATGTGTTGTGTACTGATATTTCTCGTGATGGCACATTAGCCGGTTCTAACGTCGAACTGTATAAAGAAATTAGCCAGCGTTTCCCTGATATTTTATTCCAAGCTTCAGGCGGTATTGGTGATTTACAAGATATCGCAGATCTTCCCGCATCTGGTGTTGCCGGTATTATTGTGGGTAGAGCATTATTAGAAGGCAAATTTACATTAAAAGAGGCGATATCATGTTGGCAAAACGCATAATTCCTTGTCTTGATGTCCGCGATGGACAAGTTGTCAAAGGTGTTCAATTTCGTAATCATGAAATTATTGGTGATATTGTCCCTCTTGCTGAACGCTATGCTAAAGAAGGCGCTGATGAACTCGTATTTTATGACATTACGGCATCTTCTGATGGTCGTGTTGTTGATAAAAGCTGGGTTTCGCGTGTTGCTGAAGTGATTGATATTCCTTTTTGTGTTGCTGGTGGCATTCGCTCTGTGGAAGATGCTGGAAAAATTCTCTCATTTGGTGCAGACAAAATTTCGATTAACTCCCCTGCACTTTCTGATCCTTCACTGATATCTCGTTTGGCTGATCGCTATGGTGTACAGTGTGTTGTTGTAGGAATTGACACTTGGTTTGATGAAAAAACGGATGAATATTTAGTTTATCAATTTACTGGGGATGAAAAACGTACACAACAAACGCGCTGGAAAACCCTTGATTGGGTACGTGAAGTTCAGCAACGTGGCGCAGGTGAAATTGTTTTAAATATGATGAACCAAGACGGCGTAAGACAAGGCTATGATCTAAAACAACTTGCTCTAGTCCGTCAAGTTGCAGATGTTCCTATAATCGCATCAGGAGGAGCTGGCGAAATGTCACACTTTCTTGATGCCTTTAAATTAGCTAATGTCGATGGTGCTCTTGCAGCCTCTGTTTTCCATAAACAAATAATTAATATCAACGAATTAAAACAGTATCTTGCAAAGAATGACGTTAAGGTAAGAATATCATGAATAATGAAATATTAGCGCAACTAGATTGGGGAAAAAGTCGATAATCTCATGCCAGTGATTATCCAAAATGCCATTTCAGGTGATGTATTAATGCTAGGTTACATGAACAAAGAAGCATTAAATGTCACTTTAGAAAGTGGGAATGTTACCTTCTATTCGCGCACTAAGCAGCGTTTATGGACAAAAGGTGAGACCTCTGGCAACTTTCTCAAATTAGTCAATATTTATCCTGACTGTGATAACGATACTTTACTCATTTTAGCCAATCCTCTTGGTCCAACTTGCCATAACGGTACTGAAAGTTGTTTTGCCCCGGCACAAAGTCAATGGGGATTTCTCTATGAGCTTGAGAATTTATTACGCGACCGCAAAAATGCCTCACCAGATAGCTCTTACACTGCCCGTCTTTATGCCAGTGGTACAAAACGTATTGCGCAAAAAGTTGGAGAAGAAGGCGTAGAAACAGCGTTGGCTGCCACTGTTAATGATAGGGAAGAGCTAAAAAATGAAGCTTCAGACTTGCTCTATCACTTAATGGTTTTATTGCAAGATCAGTCATTATCACTCTCTGATATAATAGATTGCCTGCAAAAGCGCCATAAAAAAGCAGAATAATGGATATAACCTGAATATCAAAAAGCCGATACTCACTAAAGTATCGGCTTTATTTTTGAAAAAAAGTAATGACTTAATTACCTTTTTATTTCCTAAACATTACATTGCTTGACGGAATAACTCGATAACATCACTTTCAGAGCCTTGAACTGGATTAGTGATTGCACAAGCATCTTTCAGCGCATTTTCTGCCAATGTTTTGAAATCTTCTTCTTTCACGCCTAACTCTTTCAGACCCGCTGGAATACCAACATCTTTAGCCAGTTTACGAATTTCTTCGATACAGGCTTTCGCACCTTGCTCATCGCTCATTGCAGAAACATCAACACCCATTGCTTGTGCGATATCTTTTAGACGACCCGCTGCTGCTTGAATGTTATAAGCTTGAACATGTGGTAATAAAACCGCATTACACACACCATGAGGTAAGTTATAAAAACCACCTAATTGGTGAGCCATAGCATGTACATAACCTAAAGAAGCATTATTAAATGCCATACCCGCTAAAAACTGAGCGTAAGCCATATTTTCACGCGCAGCCGCATCACCACCATTATCAACAACTTTACGTAAAGACTCGCTGATCATAGTGGCTGCTTTTAATGCACACGCATCAGTGATTGGGTTTGCTGCGATTGAAACATAGGCTTCAACAGCATGAGTTAATGCATCCATACCTGTTGCAGCGGTTAAACCTTTTGGCATACCAATCATTAATTCTGAATCATTTACAGATAAGAGTGGTGTAACGTTTTTATCAACGATAGCCATTTTAATATGACGCGCAGTATCTGTGATGATACAAAAACGTGTCATTTCTGATGCTGTACCTGCTGTGGTATTAATTGAAATCAGTGGTAATTGAGGTTTTGCTGAGCGATCAACACCTTCATAATCTGCAATTTTTCCACCATTAGAAGCCACTAACGCGATACCTTTAGCGCAATCATGTGGAGAACCACCACCTAAAGAAATAACACAGTCACATTGATGTTCTTTCAGAAGAGCTAAACCCGCTTCTACGTTTTCAACGGTAGGGTTTGGTGCAGTACCGTCATAAGTCACACTAGCAATACCAGCTTCTGTCAGTAATTTGCTGACCTTATCAACAACACCCAGTTGATTTAAAATACTATCAGTAACGATTAATGCTTTATGAAAACCAAAGTCTTTCATTGAACTTACAGCTTCTGCAAGACAACCAGCACCAATTTTTATTTACAGAAGGGATATAGAATGTAGAAACAGCCATTATTGACTTCCTTT
>NZ_MIIZ01001487.1:0-329 GCF_001743005.1 Shigella sp. FC1967
CGGCAAAACAGGGCTTTTTTTCGTTAAAGTATGACGAGTGTCTAAACTTTCAAAGCTGAAAAACAAGAAACAAAACTGTTGTAAAGTTACAAGAAGAGACTGAACTCTTTCCAATATATTCATTAAATATACAGATCCTTGGCTTTACCAAATTTCAATAAAAGGAGAAATCTATAACAGTTTTATGAAAAATATACTACGCAAAGAACAAGGCTTGCAGTGTAATCCATCGGCAAAACAGGGCTTTTTTTCGTTAAAGTATGACGAGTGTCTAAACTTTCAAAGCTGAAAAACAAGAAACAAAACTGTTGTAAAGTTACAAGAAGAGA
>NZ_MIIZ01001488.1:0-329 GCF_001743005.1 Shigella sp. FC1967
CATGGGCAATACGCTATAAACAAGTACAAGATGCTATAGATGTCTTACTAAATGAAAAAACTAAATAATATTTTTATCCCAAAAAGCTATATTTTCACGGTTATTAGAACGTAACAAAATATTGTCTCCACTAGATAATAAAAAAATACCTATTGGGTATTGCTCTAATATTATTGATATTGACTATACAAGCCAAGTCAACTGGACTCAATTTGGAGGACATTTCGATACATGGGCAATACGCTATAAACAAGTACAAGATGCTATAGATGTCTTACTAAATGAAAAAACTAAATAATATTTTTATCCCAAAAAGCTATATTTTCACG
>NZ_MIIZ01001489.1:0-329 GCF_001743005.1 Shigella sp. FC1967
TTCTCCCAAAAACTAAAAAGTCCCCGTTTTCCCCACGTTTAAAAAGTAAGCATGGCAGACAATCTAGCTATCATTGTGTCGGGATCAAAGTCATTGATGGCGCGATAAAAATCCCGAAAATTGCACCGATTGAAGCGCGTTTACATCGTGAAATTACGGGGGCGCTGAAAAGTATCACACTGAGCCGCAGCGCAACCGGAAAATACTATGCGTCACTACTCTGTGATGACGGGGTAGAAGCACCGGCAAAGCCAACATTGATATCAAATATCACGGGGCTTGATGTGGGGCTGAGTCATTACGCCATCAAATCAGACGGCAATAAGATT
>NZ_MIIZ01001490.1:0-329 GCF_001743005.1 Shigella sp. FC1967
ATGCACCACTTGATTGACTCGGACTTAGCCCGGTCTCCGAAAGGATAAACAGGCAAATTGTGGTAGTAAAAACGTACCGGAAAACGAAATTCCGGCTCTGCCTCCGAATCACGCTGCGGTATCGAAAGATTACAGTGCGTACCTGATAAGAGCACCAATCAACGGACTAGGGATTTCTTGGATTGCACCGTCGAAAGAAGCCCAACCTAACCAGAAGAACCAAACTTAGATGACTGCTCCCCCGCCGTAAACGGCGAGGCTTCCCACTTCTCAGACCGCAACCCTCTGTACGACGGATTTACGCGGGTCTCCATGGGCTGAAACGACGA
>NZ_MIIZ01001491.1:0-329 GCF_001743005.1 Shigella sp. FC1967
ATGTTAAGAGCAACAAAAAGTACGCATCTACCCAACACCAGAACAGGCTGAATATCTCAACGCTCAGTTCGGTGCGGTTCGTTTTGCGTACAACAAAGCTCTGCACATCAAGAAAGACGCTTACCAGCGGCACGGCGTAAATTTAAACCCGCGTAAAGACCTTAAACCGCTGCTTGCAGTGGCGAAAAAAATCCCGCAGATATGGGTGGCTTAAAGAATATGACTCCATAGCATTGCAGCAGGCGGTGATTAACCTTGACGTGGCTTTCTCCAACTTTTTTAATCCGAAACTAAAAGCCCGTTTTCCCACGTTTAAAAGTAAGCATGGC
>NZ_MIIZ01001492.1:0-329 GCF_001743005.1 Shigella sp. FC1967
TTCCTGATGGGTAGCATCAGCTCTTCGAGTTCATTGCGCTTCCTATCGTCGGCTTCAAGTTTCTCGCTTCGCGCCAAGGCTTCGGCTTGCTCGCTTTTTGCTTGCCACTCTATCTTGTCGCCTTGCACTTCCCATGCTTTAACGTAATGAGCATCATCCAGACCTTTTGCTCCGTTGTCCGAAAACGAGGCCCCTGAGTAAATGCCACCGACAACCCAGCGCCTTTTTGCTTTTTCCCTTTGAGAAATACATCTCACGACCTAAAACACCATCGCGCAAAGTGGCTACCGAGATAAAGAGCCCAGCGTCCCCTTTCCTAAAGCCGCAGA
>NZ_MIIZ01001493.1:0-327 GCF_001743005.1 Shigella sp. FC1967
TTTTTATGGAGGCACGCTCACTATCCTATGCTCCACCTAAACCCATTGAATTACCTAAACCCATTTTGAAACCGACGGCTTCTTCTCATCAACGCGTGATTAAAATTGTGAAAGCGATGAAAGATGTAGCGACGGCTTCTCGGGGAGGACTTTTAACTTTACTATTTCACTCCGAGCCGGCGGGTGACCCAAATGAAGACCAACTCTTTATTGGAAGAATTATTAATTTTCCTCTTCTGGTTGGCGGATTTTCTCGTTCACCGCAGACTATCAAAGGACAAAATTATGCGGAAGAAGCCACGCTACGACAGCTTGCGCATAAAAAAA
>NZ_MIIZ01001494.1:0-326 GCF_001743005.1 Shigella sp. FC1967
ACGTTGTTTTTTCTTTTATAAATAAGATAAGAAGCCACATTTTTTATTTCATTTTCATATCGATCACAGTCATCAGAAAAAGGTTTAAGCGATTCTAGTGTTTTTTAGGAAATATCCATTTATATACTCTAGATAAAATACTCGTTTCTTTTCTTTTAATACAATCAGATTAATATTTTTTTATATTCATTTGTTTTCTCTTCCATTGATGTAATCCGAAGAAAAAAACGTTGTTTTTTCTTTTATAAATAAGATAAGAAGCCACATTTTTTATTTCATTTTCATATCGATCACAGTCATCAGAAAAAGGTTTAAGCGATTCTAGT
>NZ_MIIZ01001495.1:0-326 GCF_001743005.1 Shigella sp. FC1967
ATTTAATTTCAGCTGAACAATGGTCACAAAAACAGGAGAAGGATTCTTGATAATTAATTTATCATTAGAGACAGTAAAGACCAGTTTGCTAGGTGCTTCCTTGGTGTCATAGAACCATAGTCATTAATGGTTTCATAACTGATTTCATTACTTACTTTTGAAGTAGATTTAATAGGAATATTAGCCTCACCAAAAGGTTCAACCATAATATTGTCTAGATCATCATTATTTAATTTCAGCTGAACAATGGTCACAAAAACAGGAGAAGGATTCTTGATAATTAATTTATCATTAGAGACAGTAAAGACCAGTTTGCTAGGTGCTTC
>NZ_MIIZ01001496.1:0-326 GCF_001743005.1 Shigella sp. FC1967
CCCCGATCACCGGATCTTCACAACGAACCCCTTGAACCGGTCGCTTATCAAATGACAATTCCCATAAATTTAATTCTTCGATGTATTCGTAATCTTCTGGCGATGCCAAACGAAATAATTGAGACATAGAGACACCCCTCCGATCATGTGTGAACGGAGACAGTATAAGGCTTTCGAGAAATTCCGCTTCCTCGACGTGAAACAAGTTCACGCCTTGCGGCGAGCGTTTGCGAATTGAATTTATGAGGTTTACCAAGCTCCAGATGTAACAAAGCCCCGTGACAGCATCACAGGGCTCTGGTACTCTAAATCTTGTGCATTCGTTG
>NZ_MIIZ01001497.1:0-11768 GCF_001743005.1 Shigella sp. FC1967
AATCGTTAAAAAATGGCGTTTTCCCGAATACTCAAAATCACCATTTTATATGCAATTATTATTGTGTTTTTATCTTCTGTTTCTGTATAGAAGAAAGGGTTTAAAACAGCATGACAATTAAAACAAGACTCAGTAACAGAGGATAAATTCTCGCATGCCATTTGTCGGGAATACGAGATAAAAAGCGCTCAGAAATCTTCAAACCAATCCAAGTACTACAAATCAGAATAAATGCTGCTTTTAGCCAAATATAACCAATAAAACCAGATTCACTATTTAAAGGTGATGTGAAAGAAAGTGCGATATAAGTGAATGTCGCTGTAAGTGCTAAAGGTAAAGTTAATGCATTAGCCATTGCTGCCGATTGTGCCATTGGCGTTCCTCTACGGCGCAATAAAGGTACTGTCATTACACTTCCACCAACGCCTAAAAAAGCAGCAATAATTCCAATTACAGTACCATTGATGCTTTCTTTTGTGTTGGTCACTTTTTGGGGATTATGAGCGGGAGCCATAAAACCAGGGCGAAAATAGCAGTCTAAAATAGTGACGAAAAGATAACCAATAAAGATCCATTTTATCCACTCACCTTCAACCGTTAAAGCGAGAAGCGCACCTAAGATCCCGCCAAAAGCGATACCGACAAATAAAATGGACATGATGTTCCAATCAAGCCTTTTGGCTTTATGGTGTTTGATCGTTGTGACTGTTGCAGAAAACAACATAATTAATGCAGAGGTAGCAACCGCGATTTGCATAGCATGTTCAGCAGGTAAACTGTCTATTCCCCAGACTGTCAGAATAAGTGTATAGAGTAAGGGAACTGTGACAAAGCCACCACCAAAGCCAAATAACCATGTTGTGATGCCAGAAATTAAACCAAAAGAAATCAGCCAGAGTGTCATTTTAAATCTCCTGTTGAGTCAGGAGATTAACAATATAGAATAATGTGATGGCTTACCCACGCGATAATGACAAATTCATATGAATTTAGGACATTTTAAATATTATGCGTAATATCGATATCAACAGTGTGGATAATCTTCCTCGTGATATTTTAGCATTAGGCTCTGATTATCCTTATGACACATTACTTGAAGCTCACCATCATCGACGAGCACAATTTTTATATGCCCCTAATGGGGTAATGAAAGTTAAAACGGAGGATGGTCAATGGATTGTATTACCTTACAGTGGTGTGTGGATCCCAGCAGAAAAAGTACATCAAGTGCTAATGTTAGGAAGTTGTACTTATAGTCTCTATATTGAGCCTAACAAAATTCCTCGTTACTCAGAATATTGTGAGGTTTTACAAGTTTCCCCTTTGCTACATCAGTTATTACTTTCAGCTAATGAACTTCCTTTACTTTACGATTTAGGTGGGCGAGATAGCGCATTATTGACTTTGCTTTGTCATGAATTAGCCCAGGCCAAGCCATTACCTTATTTTACGCCATTACCACAACATGCTTTATTAGATGAATTGTGTACTGAATTTATGTCACAACCCAATATTCGTACGACACCAGAAATGTGGGCTGAAAAATTAAATAAGAGCTTACGTACTTTTACTCGTCTTTTTCATAAAGAAACAGGGCTTTCTTTTCGAGATTGGCGACAAAAAGCGTGTTTAATGTATGCGTTAACGGCTTTAAAAAAAGGTGATTCAGTGACTGAGATTGCTTTAGAACTGGGTTATGAAAATCCGAGCGCCTTTAGTGCAATGTTTAATAAAGAGATGGGATATTCACCGAAATATTTTTTAAAACAATTGAGAGTTTTAAGTTAAATCACATTGTTCAAAAAAGAAACAAAAAAATTCCTTCCAATATCAGTGCGTTAAAACTTGATTAATAGAGAGTGAGGGGGGTAAAATACAGGTCATCCATAAGTTATACAGTACCTACCTACGCATGTTCCCTTAGTTAAATGGATATAACGAGCCCCTCCTAAGGGCTAGTTACAGGTTCGATTCCTGTAGGGAACGCTCTTAATCCATTCGCAACAGTTCGCCCACGTTCGCAAAATCCCACAAAAACCAATACACACAGTAATTTCTTTTCCGTTGTAGTTCGCATTAGTTCGTTGACAACCGCCATCTTTATTGGGTAAATATTGGGTAAATTTTTTTACCCAGCGAGATTTTACCCAAAATGCTAACTGTAAAGCAGATATCATCATTTAAAGCAAAAGATAAACCGTATAGGGTTTCTGACGGTAACGGCCTTTATCTATTTATACCAGTAACAGGAGTCAAAGCTTGGCAGATGAGATATCAGTTTATGGGTAAAGAAAAGATATATTCTCTTGGCAAGTTGTCAGAGCTATCTCTGCAGGAAGCAAGAGAAAAAGTATTTGAATTAAAAAAAGAGCTGGCAAAGGGAATTGATATCAATCAAGCCAAAAAAGAAGAAAGCAATAAAGATCTGTTTGTTGATGTTTTTAATGAATGGTTTGATTACAAAAAAGACACATGGTCAGAAAAATACAGAAAAGAGCTTCAATCTATGTTTTCATCCGATATCTTACCAATTTTAGGTAATTACAAGATGGATGACATCGCGCCAACATTGCTTTTAAAGGTAATAAGGAAGTTCGAAGAAAGAGGAGCGATGGAGAGAGCTAGTAAGGCTAGGCGTAGATGTGGGGAAGTGTTTAGATATGCAATTATTACAGGTAGAGCAAAGTACAATCCAGCTCCCGATTTAGCTGATGCAGAAAAGGGATACAGAAAGAAGCATTTCCCGTTCTTAACTAAAGAGCAGATCCCTGATTTTAATAAATCACTTCAATCTTTTACTGGCAGCATTATCAGTAAACTAGCTACCGAATTCTTACAATATACAGCAGTAAGAACAAAGGAAATGAGAAACCTATTATGGTCTGATATAGATTTTGATGGAAAAACTATAAACATTAGACCGGAGGTAATGAAAAGTAGAAAGCCTCATATTGTTCCTATGTCAAAGCAGGTTGAGTCTCTTTTGCTAAAAATGAAATCAATGACAGGTGATATATCAGATTTTGTTTTTGCTGGAAGAAGTGATAAAAGAAAGCCGATCAGCGAGAACTCTGTATTAATGGTTATCAAACAAATCGGCTATGATGGTTTGGCGAGTGGACACGGCTTCCGCCATCAATTCAGTACAATATTGAATGAACATGGGTTCAACCGTGATTTAATAGAAAGGCAGTTAGCGCATGTTGATAAAAGCACCATTCGAGGCGTTTATAATCATGCTGAATATCTGGATAAGAGAAGGGAAATGATGCAATGGTTCGCTGATTACATCGATGAAATATCACGATGACATCAACTTTCTTTTAAGCTCTAATACATCTGAATACAACCATCTTGCCCTACCGTGTATCTTTGTTGATTCCGGTAGTTTTCCTTCTTTTATGCGATCGTAAATAAATGTTTTCTTAAATCCAGTGTCTGACATAATAAATTTTAAATCGACTAGTGAGTCTGGTTGCAATCTATTCATCTTTCTCTTCCTTTTGCAGATTTCTGATGTATTGGCACATAACATCTTTTGTGTTGTACTTTGTGTGATTTAGAGGCTTAAACTTTGGTGTGTATTTATCGAGGATCTGAGTTGTTAGTTTGTCGTTGGGTATTCCGTGGCTTCTGAGTTCGATGAGGCATTCCTTTGCTATTTGCCTTCGTGCGTTTTCCATTGCCTGTGCATTCATAGTCTTTGCCTTTTATTACGCAAAGTGACCATATATGATTTACGACAGTTTTCTATTTCGACTGGGTAGATATTCTTTCCTATCTTTATTTTGTGGCTAACGATTATTCCAGTTCGATTATATTTCTTTTTATGGGCTTCCAGTGCCTCATTAATAGCAATCCTTTCTGTGGGCGTGACTTCACCGCGAATTATTAATCTCATAATTCACCTATGCTATTTTCCATTCATTTAGTATTTTATTGCCGATATTAATTAACTCGTCTCTATCGACAGTATTAATTATCTTTCGTGGTTTGATGTATGGTCGCCATATTAAAAGCATTGATCCTTTATTATTTCCATTGACGGGCTTGTTTGTTCCTGCATTGATAAAAGATATTCTTCCTCCTGTAATTAGTCTCACTTCATCAACTGTTTCTAATGCAGAATTAAACCAACCGACAGAAGTATCAGCAGGAATTAACATCACGACAGGCTGCAATTGCTTTTTGCATTGTTCGTCGGCTTTATTAATCCAAGGCTGAATATCTGAATAGGGAGGATTAATCCAAATAGCACCGTAGCTTTCCCAGTCGCAATTTAACGAGTTGTCTTTTTCGGTGAGATAATGAGAGCAGAGTGCATTATTTTTATTAGCGGCGGCATCTAAATAGAAACCGAATTCAGCGTCCAGTGCTGTGAATAAAGGTAGGGGAGTTTGCCATCTATCACGCAATTCCTTTGGTGTGTGGCTACCTCCGTAGTCAGCTTTCATCCTTGTTATCACCTATATTAAAAGGCAATCCATCTGCTTCCATTGGCTTTATGTGAGTAAACGTACAGGGGATAATTACACCACCGAACTCCTGCGCAAACATTAACGCCTGCTTTGCCTGAAGAGAGACATATTGCTTAGGTAGAGCTATTTGATATGTAACACCATCAATTAAAACTAACGTCGTCATTGCTTGAACTTGTTTCATTAATTAACTCCCAATATTCACAAGTATTTTTCTTAATAATTCCACCTGCTTCCAAGTGACTAATTACACAACTAACCTGACTTTTAGAGTATTCAGGACTACATAAGTAATATAATTCATCTATGGTTAACTGATTATTTTTTAAGTAGACTAATTATTTTATCTTTTAATTTTGCTCATTTTCTCATTACCTCACCACAAATAACTTTCAACATTCCTCACTGACATTAAATATTCAGCACGTTTTATTGCATTCCGATTGCGTATAAATATCTTCCGTTACGGGCACAGCAGAACCCTGTATTAGCATGAGTAATACATATCCGATTATTTGCATGGTTATTTACTTTTGAATTAAATCAGCACGAATATATAATGTGTCAGTTTGATGAATTCTATCTGCACACCAAGTTACATCGTCACTACGTAAATTAACTGGAAATTCAGGTTTATTTATCTCCTCTGGCTCGGGGTCAACTTGTAGCCATATTAATTCTGGTGCGGTAGGGCAATTAATGCTTTCTGGTAGATTATTAATTAAACTCTCGCGTGATGCTTGCCATACAATAAATAGTTGCTTCATAACGAACTCAATTAATGGCTCATCGTAGTCTTTCATTGTTGTTTCATATTCGTCATTAAACCACTCTTCAAACTGCTGTCTTGATTTATCCATCACTCCACCTTTTTAAATTCAATCACCCATACCCATTCGTTATTAATCCAGCTATCTTCGCCGTAAATATCTATCCATGCATCAGCGAATTTATCGTACGGTGTGAATGTCTCGCCGCCGCTGTCTGGGTCACTATAAGTAGGTCGCCACCCAGTAAGCTCAAATCCTTCAGCGTGAGCATCATCCTGTGATATCTCCTGAACTTGCTGAACCCAAACATCAGTAATTTCAATTTTCCCTTTGATAATACCGTCCTTGTCTGCAAAATTGATGATGTCGCCTGAATCACCGTATGGGCAATCAACATCAATGAATCCAGCCTGCCACGCCGAGTTAACCACCTGACCAAGTGTAAAACCCTCTGCGATTGCACCCATCTGTTTTAAATGCTCTTCGTTGAGTTTTGGCTGGGGATCAATAGGTCTGCGCGTCTGAGTTTTTCTGCCATCCATGACAGCCGTTAACATGACATTGTTAAACTTGATTCTGTCTTTCATCACTCCACCTTTCTATATCCAGCTTTATATAAGCGTTCGGCGTACATATAAGCAGTAGCCATACCTAAATCAATTAATCCTTTATTACCAGCAGAAATAACAGCTGCGATACGTTCTATTTCTTTTTTAGCTATATGCTTACGCTTTTCATCTGCCATTTCCTTCACCAAATCTGAGCACTCGAAGCAAATATTTGCCGCCTGACCTTGGATTAAATTATCTTTTCCGACATTACCACCACAAAGATTGCAAACATTCTTAGGGTCTGGTTCTGGTAGTGTAAATTTCATAAATTGCCCATAATGTGTAAAACTGTTCATATTCATTCCTCTGGTTGCACCCACCAATCACAAACATTAGCAATGAAATCGCCGATAAGTTGATCTTGCTCTTTCTCCGTAAGTTTGTTCCATTCGTCTTCTGTGATATCGAGTTCAGTTTTGCATTCAGACCCGATATTGTTAGTTGATGCGTGTAAATACATTTGCTTGCTCATATCTATCTCCTGTTTGCATCCTTGCACTGAATAATGGTTATATCCTTTGGTTAAATCACTTAAATAGCGTGGCGTGGGTAGGTGTCTATTGAACGATTTTAATCAGAATGGCGCATCATCATCAGTAGATTGTGGATATCCGTAACCCTGATTTGATTGTGATTGCTGTCTGCGTTCATCCTTATCTTTTAATGAGGCAAGAATTTTATCGATGGTCACAGCAGGTGCATTATCAATCTTTTCTGCTAACGTTTGGCGAGTATCAGCAAAGAATGGAATTTTAATATCAAAGCTATATGTTTCATTGCCATTTGTTTTTGTTTTTAATACTTTTTGCAAAACAAGTCCTACACGTTTACCGCTAAATTCTGGTGCAATAAAATGATTTTCTCCCACTTTAACTTGAGTTAATTGCTGTACTCCAGAGCAGCCCATAATTGCATTAATTAGGTTATGACCAAATTTATTTACTTCCCCATCTCTCTTTGTGCTGTAGATACTAAGATAATTAACCTTTCGTCCATCATCTTCCTCGCCTGAAAATTCAATAAATTTAGCCCCGCTTTCTGACATACCTAACTTTGCTTCTGAGATAGTAATAACATAAGCACCAGACTCATTGATAAAACCACCTTGTCCAGCAGCTAAGGCATCATCTTGATTATATGTAAAAATCACATTACCATTCATGCTACATTCTCCATTTCTTTATTTTTTTCAATTTCGTAATATTCGCAAATTGCATCATCAACTGCGTTTAAGTCGTTTTCTATTTCGTGGGATTCAAACATCCCCATTGGTGATTTAACCGTATCGTTACCGCTATTCTGTGTTGAGAATAGGTACTGACCATCCTTGACCAGTGTTTTAAGCACGATAGTAAACATTCCTTCCACGGTTATTTTTTCATCAAGCATCCTGCCAATGGTTTTCATTTTTACTTTACCCATTTGCGTTTCTTCGGTATGAGCTAAAAAGTAAACCCGTACATCATCAGGTGTGCCACTGATTGCTGCGTTAATCACATTCCATGTGTGAGCACCAATTTCTGTGAATTTATCAAATGATTTTTCATCAGAGCGGCGCATGAATTCGTTAGCCATTAGGTACTGAAAATCGTCAATAATGATTATCTTCTTACCGTATTCACTAGCTTTTGAAATAAATGATGTTATTAATTCCCATCTATCGCATACAAATATTGATGTTTTAGGATCTTCCTTGTTCCATGGCTTCCATGCATTTGAGCGAAACGGCAACGGCTTCCTTACCGTCTGAATTAATAATGTTTCTTCTGGTTTTATATTGCGTAGACTGGCACTTTTCCCTGTTCCAGACTCACCAATAATTAACGTTGCTGTTCCCATAATTAGTTACCTCGATAACCAGTAATTAATACTAAATTCAACATCAGGATCTAAATCGGATTGACCTAGTAGCCAAGTTAAATACCCTGAGTTCTCTTTTTTAACTTCGGCAAATGTCATTCCTTTGTACTTACCGAAACGCAACTTATTTAATAGTGATGGCTGACTTGTTATTTCTAACATTTCCTTATCTGACCACCCTGAATCGTCCTTGATTCGTTTAAACAATGATGCTGTAACAATGCAGTCATATAGCGCTCTGTGTGCGTGTAATCCATCTGGCACATGAACATTCAGCTTTAGTGCGTAACGTAGATATTGATTGTTGTGGCTCTCTAACTCTGGATATAAGCGCCTTGCCAGCTTTAACGTACAAATAAACGGAGCATCCATTTCCGGCATCATTCGCTTATCGAACTCGGCATTATGTGCAACTAGGTAATCAGATCCTTTGTAATTACCGATAACGTCATCAATAAGTGGAGAATCAGCAATCATTTCATCGGTGATGTGATGGATTGTCATTGCGCTTATTGAGATTGGTTTCTGTGGGTTTACAAAGTGGGATTTCTGAGATGTGTAATCAATTTGATTGTTGTTAATGTCGATGCTTGCAATCTCAACTATTCCACTGTCAAAATCACAAGTCTCTGTATCTACTACTCGATATGTCATATTAATCCCCCAAATATTGACCAGAACGACGATCACTTCCGTAGTAATCGACTTCAAATTTATTACTCGGTGCAGAATTCCTTTCTGCATCGCGTAATGCCTGAATATGAGCAGGTAGAGGAGGGTGATTTTTCGATGCGTCCAAGTTCATGTGTAGTAGCTCCATTGCTAGTCGCTTTTCTCTCTCCTTCACGCTCGTATTTGGCAAACGCCCCTCAATCATTGCAATAGCTTGAGCCAGCGCTTCCTCTCTGTTTTTTGCTAGTGATGATGTTAGGCGAGGGTATTTATCGGTAGGGTATGAGCTAGAAACGTTCATTGAAAATCTCCTGAAAAATCCTTTGCTGGTATCGACAGTCCTTGTCGTCCTAACACTTCCGTTTGATACATAAATTCATCGTGTTCGCGTTCCTGCGATTCTTTACGCTTCCTGCGTAATTCTTCTATCCATTGTTGATGTCTTGTCACGCAACCCTCCTTAGTGGCGCTAACTTAGAAATAGGGGCATCCTTACTTGCTTCATTGACAATCCTGTCAATCTCTTCCTTGTCGAACTGCATAATCCATTGCAGTGCTTCCACGGGGTCGATTCCCGTTAATTTAGCCAAGTCAGCGAAACTTCCTATCTCAATACTGAGCTTGCTACTTTCGTCAAATTCCATGACTGTTTTGCCGTCTACTACCCAAGTTCCGTTCGAGTAGCTGTATGAAATTTGCATAATCACCTCAGCTTACAAATGTCGGTATTACGCCAACGGTTGTCACAATGACCACGGCTAAACTGAATAACCATGGGCTTGTACGTTTATTCTTACGTGCTTGAGGTGTAGTGATACGCACCGCCATGCAATCACGCATAGTGATGTAATATTCTGATTTCATTTTTACCTCGCTAGGTGAGCGATAGGGTGGTTATCTGGTGTTGGTGCGGTGGGTTACTGCTTTGCTGGTTCTGGTAATTCCTGCCAGTGAGTTGCTATCACTTCTTGTCCAAGTCGATTAAATCTATTACCCTTCACTCGGCTCGCTTCAACAACATTTCCGTATATTGTTGTGATAAGAACTCGTTTACTTGCTAACGGAAGTTCATCATCACAGCGAATCCAGCCGTTATTATCATTTGCCATTTCCTATGTTCCTTATGTGCGTTTAGAAGTTTTTGGCATGATATTCTTCGAGCAAATTGGCGATATCAGATTCTTTAAATGAACCGCCATGCTCACCGCTTGGCTCTTCTATCCAAAGCTGACCATCACCAAACTGTGAAATAGTCATCTTACCGATAGTTACTGCTTGAATTGGCTTGTTGCGTCCTGCCATCGGATTACTTTCTGCTTCTGTGAATTTCATAATTAATTCCTTATGTGCGTATTCCTCACTATTAATAGTGATATGAATGATTAAGTGGTGGGTTACTGCTGACCGAGGGCTTTTGCGATTACAGCGTCAGTGGTATCTAAATTGTCGTCATCATCTGGTTTATAGCTTGCAATTTTATTGCGAAGTCTTATTAACTGCTCTAATAACTCTGGTGCTGATGCGATTAGATGAGCATCTTCTTCTTTAATTTCAGTGAGAAAGGATGCTACAACGTTATGATTATCATCAATCAAAAGAGAGTTTTTAATTACTCCGCCCCTTAAATGCCACGGCGCTGGACTATGCTTAAACTCCATACATCACCCACTAGCCTTTAACATTGCATTCATAGCTTCGGCGGCTAGATAATCTCTAAAAGAAATATCAGCCAACATCAATTCTTTAACTTCTGTTTTGTCTGTCATACTCCCTCCGTTATTCCTCTGTTTCATCTGGCTTGACGGCTGTTTCGATATTTACCGGACCATACAATACGCCAACCAGACCAGCGCTTAATTCCCAATAGTCAGGAATGCTGTCATTGAAATATTCAGGTGTAATTAAGTGCTTTCCATCGTCACTCAACCAAGCAAAATCAATATCGTTTGTATTTCGATACCAGAGATATGTCTTTCCATGTTCCATATCTTCAAAATCAACTTCTGGAATGCGTTCCATCTCTATCTCCTATCTATTAATCAACTCACCACAGCCCACAGAATGGACTGTAATTAGTTAACTGTGCCTGCTTTTAACCACGTCAGGCGAGGTGGTTTCCTTCCTTTCCACAGTCAAGGAAAATTGATATATTGGTTATTCCACAGTCAAAATAAGGAATGTTTTAAATGGCAAGCTATCTTGTAAGAATTGAAATTTATGATGCAGATATAGATGATTATAATTCACTTCATGAATCCATGGAGTTTTTGCACATGTATAAATATTTTGATAACAACGAAGGGGTAAGAAAAGATCTCCCTGATGGAACTTATGTCGGTAATTCTGGTTTATCAGCAGTTAATTTAAGAAATGAAATTAACAAGTTTGCAAATCCACTATCTTCTCAGTCACCATCTATATTTGTTTGCGAATTTAGCAACTGGGCATCACTCTTATACCCCCATAATACCAAGCCCTGAATCTAATTCAGCGATTCCGGTTGGTAAGCTGGCTTGTCTGTTATTAATTAACTTTACAACCAGCTTTATTGCTTCTTGTCGTGAAACGCCTTCATTTTCTGCGACTGTATTGATTAAATTCTCTAATTCTTCCATTGCACTTCTCCTATCTCGCCGTAACCCCGAACTCACTGCTCGGCTGTTTTGTTTTAACTCCTGAAAATACTGCTACATTAGGTAAGCAACAGTTATCTCCACTGGGATAATGCTTTGTTGGTTTGAGAGAGAGAACAGGGCGTTCTTTCTTCTCTTTCACTGAGTTAGCTTTAGTAATTTCTTCCTCTTTCAGTTTGTTAGCTCTGAAAGATGCATATCTAGCGTATTGCCTAGCCTTGAATGAGTTGCTGTTAACTTTCTTAACGCTAACTGGTGTTGGATTGCCTTTAAATTTTTTTGGCGGTTGATAGTAAATTTCCACATAACCTCCGTTATTCTTTTACTTACCATAGGTCACTCATTGAATGACCTATAATTAGTATTCTTGCGCTTACATACCTAACATCTGCCAGTGTTGCCTATTCCAATCTGTAATCACTCTCGTGCAGTAGTAACATTCTCACTAACCAGATCGTGCCTAGTGATACGTCGCATTTTTGCGTAAGGGTCTAAACAGGGTAGGTATGCTGTTCCGACTTTCCAAATTATTAAAGAACATTAGGCTGTATTTCATGTTGCTTGCCGTTGATGAGTTATATTTAAAACCATAGTTGTTTTATTGTCAACAACTAAAGTTGTTTATAATGGTGTTTTTATATTACTTTGGTTTTATTTGGTTGTTTTTGTTGGTAATTTATTTTCAAATAAATCTTAGATTGGAATGCAGATCACTTTTTTGGCGGGGTGAGGGTACAAAAAAAG
>NZ_MIIZ01001498.1:0-26478 GCF_001743005.1 Shigella sp. FC1967
TTTAGTGCGGATAATCGCCCTACAGTTATTGTCGATTATGCCCATACCCCAGATGCTTTAGAGAAAGCACTTCAAGCCGCTCGTTTACACTGCACGGGGAAACTGTGGTGTGTATTTGGTTGTGGCGGAGATAGAGACAAAGGTAAGCGCCCACTAATGGGCGCTGTCGCAGAAGAGCTAGCTGATAAAGTGGTTATCACCGATGACAATCCTCGTAGTGAGGAGCCTCAAGCGATTATCCAAGATATTCTTTCAGGTTTAATGGATCCGGGGCGTGCGATGGCTATTGAAGGTCGAGCTGAAGCGGTCACTAACGTGATTATGCAAGCAGATACCAATGATATGATTTTAGTCGCAGGTAAAGGGCATGAAGATTATCAGTTAGTTGGCTCGCGTCGCCTTGATTATTCAGACAGATTAACCGTTGCACGGTTATTGGGGGTGATAGCGTGATCCCTCTGTCTTTAGGAAATATTGCACAAGTTACCAAAGGTACATTGAGTCATATCACTCAAAGCCAAGCGGATCAGCTTATTATCAAATCGATTTCAACAGATAGTCGTAAAATTGATGAAGATTGCCTGTTTATTGCGTTAACGGGTGAGCGTTTTGATGCACATGATTTTATTGCTGATGTAAAAGAAAAGGGATCTGTTGCAGTTTTAGTTAATCGTGAAATTGATGTCGATTGTCCGCAACTTATTGTGAAAGATACCCATTTAGCAATGGGGGAAATTGCAGCACATATTCGTTCGTTAAGCCCAGCTAAGATTGTTGCGTTGACAGGCTCTTCTGGAAAAACGTCTGTTAAAGAGATGACGGCTTCTATTTTGCGTCACTGTGGTGAAACCTTATATACCCATGGCAATTTAAATAACGATATTGGCGTACCTTTAACGCTTTTTCGTTTAACACCTGAGCACCGTTTTGCGGTTATCGAATTAGGTGCAAATCATATTGGTGAGATCGCTTATACCGTAAATATGGTAAAACCAGATAGTGCATTGGTAAACAACCTCTTTTCTGCACACATTGAAGGTTTTGGCTCACTGGAAGGTATTGCTCAGGCAAAAGGCGAGATTTTTACGCACTTAAAAGAACAAGGTACAGCCATTATTAATCTTGATAGTAATGACTTACCTCTTTGGCAACATCATTTAAATGCGCGCCAAACACAATGGTCGTTCTCTTTATCTGCACAACGTAATGCCGATTTTTATCCTACCGAGATCGTAGTCAAGCAATTCATCACAAACTTCACTTTACACACACCAGAAGGTTGTGTTGATGTCACTCTTCCATTACCAGGTCGCCATAATATTGCGAATGCGTTAGCTGCAAGCGCACTGGCGCTATCTGCTGGGGCAACACTTGAAGATATTCGCCTTGGTTTATCGACATTAAAAGCAGTTCCGGGAAGATTGTACCCTGTTGAATTAACATCAGGAAAAATGGTGTTAGATGACACTTATAATGCGAACGATGGCTCGATGATTGCGGGCTTACAAGTGCTCTCACAATTACCTGGATATAAAATTTTTGTTGCAGGGGATATGGCTGAATTAGGTAAAGATTCAGAAAAGTGTCACCGCGATATTGGCCGTTTTGCTCACAATGCAGGGATTGATCAGGTCTTTACTGTTGGGCATCACAGCCATTTTATTAGTGATGAAAATCAAGGTGGTCAGCATTTTGCATTTAAAGCTGACTTACTTGCTCAATTAATTCCATTATTACAGCAGCATGATGTTGTTTCAGTTTTAGTAAAAGGTTCACGAAGCTCCGCGATGGAAGATATTGTGAACGCATTAAAGGAGTGCTTTGAATGTTAGTTTGGCTAGCCGAATATTTGGTTAAATACCATACATTTTTTAATGTATTTTCTTATCTGACATTCAGGGCGATTGTTGGTTTATTGACGGCGTTAATTATTGCTTTATGGATGGGGCCTCATCTCATTGCATGGTTACAAAAAATGCAAATTGGACAAGTGGTTCGTAGCGAAGGTCCAGAATCGCACTTTAGCAAACGTGGTACACCAACAATGGGCGGGATTATGATCCTGTTCTCCATATCCATCTCTACACTATTATGGGCAAGATTAGATAACCCTTATGTTTGGTGTGTATTGCTGGTTTTAATTGGTTATGGCGTGATTGGTTTTGTTGATGATTATCGTAAAGTGGTTCGTAAAGATACCAAAGGTTTAATCGCTCGTTGGAAATATTTCTGGCAATCCGTATTAGCGCTTGTTGTGGCATTTAGTATGTATGCTATTGGCAAAGATACACCAGCAACACAGTTAGTCGTGCCATTCTTTAAAGATGTTATGCCTCAACTGGGTATGCTTTATATCTTGTTGGCTTATTTTGTTATTGTTGGAACAAGTAACGCCGTTAACTTAACCGATGGTTTAGATGGTTTAGCGATTATGCCAACCGTTTTTGTTGCCGCGGGTTTTGCATTAGTTGCATGGGCGACGGGTAACGTTAATTTTGCAAGCTACTTAAAAATTCCCTATTTGATGCATGCGGGTGAATTGGTGATTGTCTGTACTGCTATTGTGGGTGCGGGCCTAGGTTTCCTTTGGTTTAATACTTACCCCGCTCAAGTTTTTATGGGTGATGTCGGTTCTCTTGCATTAGGTGGTGCACTAGGAACAATTGCAGTGTTATTACGTCAAGAGTTCTTATTAGTCATTATGGGAGGGGTCTTTGTTGTTGAAACACTTTCCGTAATTTTACAAGTCGGCTCATTTAAATTGCGTGGTCAACGCATTTTCCGTATGGCTCCAATTCATCACCATTATGAATTAAAAGGTTGGCCTGAACCTCGTGTTATTGTCCGTTTCTGGATCATCTCACTGATGTTAGTGCTTATTGGTTTGGCGACATTAAAGGTACGTTAAGATGGCAAATTATCAAGGAAAAAAAGTGGTTGTTGTAGGGCTTGGAATAACAGGCCTTTCCTGCGTTGACTTTTTTATCCGCCAAGGTGTTACACCTAAGGTTATTGATACACGCCAAAAACCAGGAGGCTTAGATAAGCTTCCTGCTGACGTTGAATATCATACGGGTAGTTTTCACCAAGCATGGCTTAACGATGCTGATTTAATTATCTCAAGCCCTGGTATTGCACTATCGACGCCAGAGCTTGTTGAAGCCGTCAGTCATGGTGTTGAAATTATTGGTGATATCGAACTATTTTGCCGTGAAGCTAACGCACCTATTGTTGCGATTACTGGCTCTAATGGTAAAAGCACTGTGACAACGCTGGTCGGTGAGATGGCAAGTGCGGATGGTATTCGCGTTGGCGTCGGGGGCAATATAGGTGTTCCTGCCCTGACTTTATTAACTGAGCCTCATGATTTATATGTATTAGAATTATCGAGTTTTCAATTAGAAACGACGTATAGTTTACACGCCGCTGCTGCAACGGTATTAAATATTAGCGAAGATCATATGAATCGCTATCCATTAGGATTAGAACAATACCGTGAAGCGAAGCTACGTATCTATGATAATGCTAAAACCTGCGTTTATAACGAAGATGATGCATTAACATTACCTTTAGCGGGTAAAGATAATCGTTGTGTTAGTTTTGGTGTTGGACAAGGCGATTATCAGCTTGATAACATAAATCGCATTTTAAAAGTGAAAGGTGAAAAAGTCCTTTCAACCGCTGAAATGTATCTTGCAGGACAACATAATTATACCAATGCATTAGCTGCATTAGCACTGGCTGATGCTGTGGGAATTTCTCGTAAAGCGGCAACCGAGGTATTGAAAACGTACCACGGTCTTGCTCACCGTTTTCAATTAGTTTATTCACATCAAAATGTGCGTTGGATAAATGACTCGAAAGCGACCAATGTGGGAAGTACAGAAGCGGCGTTACGAGGACTTGAAGTTGAAGGCACACTCCATCTTTTATTAGGCGGTGATGGAAAATCGGCTGATTTCACTTCTTTATTACCTTATATCAGCGGTGACAATATTCGTCTGTACTGTTTTGGACAAGATGGACAAGCATTGGCAAATTTGCGACCAGATGTTTCTTTATTAACCGTAACAATGGAAGAAGCCATACGCGCCTTAGCGCCTACTGTAAAATCAGGAGATATGGTGTTGCTCTCTCCTGCATGTGCAAGCTTAGATCAGTTTAAATGTTTTGAGCAGCGTGGTGATGAATTTGCACGTTTAGCAAGGGAGCTTGGCTGATGAGCATATTCGCAATGCGAAGATTAAAACAGTGGCTAGTGGGCAGTTATCAAACTGAGAATACGGCATTTGTGCCGTATGATCGCACTTTGCTCTGGTTTACTTTCGGATTAGCGGTTGTCGGCTTTATTATGGTGACATCGGCTTCAATGCCTGTTGGTCAACGTCTTGCAGAAGATCCTTTCTTATTTGCTAAACGTGATGGCATCTATATTGTTGTCGCATTTTGTCTTGCGTTAGTCACCATGCGTATCCCAATGGCAATTTGGCAACGTTATAGCAGCTTAATGTTATTTGGTTCAATACTCCTTTTACTGGTGGTATTGGTGGTTGGGAGTTCAGTAAATGGGGCTTCACGCTGGATTGCGGTGGGACCTTTTAATTTCCAGCCAGCTGAATTATCAAAACTTGCACTGTTTTGTTATCTATCGAGCTATCTAGTCCGAAAAGTTGAAGAGGTCAGAAATAACTTTTGGGGTTTCTGTAAGCCGATGGGTGTGATGTTAGTACTGGCTATTTTATTGTTATTACAGCCAGACTTAGGAACAGTTGTGGTTTTATTCGTAACAACATTAGCGCTGTTATTTTTAGCTGGCGCTAAAATTTGGCAGTTCTTAGCCATTATCGGTTCAGGCATCGCTGCTGTTGTTATGTTGATTATCGTTGAACCTTACCGTGTTCGACGTATTACTTCTTTCTTAGAACCTTGGGAAGATCCATTTGGCAGTGGTTATCAGCTTACTCAATCTCTTATGGCATTTGGCCGTGGCGATTTACTTGGGCAAGGTTTAGGAAACTCAGTACAAAAACTAGAATATTTGCCTGAGGCACATACCGACTTTATTTTCTCCATTCTTGCTGAAGAACTTGGTTATATCGGTGTGGTTTTGGTGCTTTTAATGGTATTCTTCATCGCTTTTCGCGCGATGCAAATTGGGCGACGTGCGCTGCTCCTCGAACAACGTTTTTCAGGCTTTTTAGCTTGCTCTATCGGGATCTGGTTTACATTCCAATCATTGGTCAATGTAGGCGCAGCAGCAGGCATGTTACCAACAAAGGGCTTAACCCTTCCTCTTATTAGTTACGGTGGTTCGAGCTTGATTATTATGTCAACCGCCATCGTGATGTTATTACGAATTGATTATGAAACACGTCTAGCACAAGCTCAGGCGTTTGTAAGGAGCCCGAAATGAGCGAGCGTAGACGCCGTTTAATGGTTATGGCCGGTGGTACTGGGGGACATGTATTCCCAGGACTGGCTGTTGCTCATTATCTACAATCTCAAGGTTGGGAAATCCGATGGTTAGGAACAGCGGATAGAATGGAAGCTGATTTAGTCCCTAAGCACGGTATCGAAATTGAATTTATTCGTATTTCAGGCTTACGTGGTAAAGGTATTAAAGCATTAATCGCTGCACCTATTCGTATCATTAAAGCGATTTTTCAAGCACGAGCTATTATGAAACGCTATCAGCCAGATGCAGTACTTGGCATGGGAGGATACGTTTCAGGTCCTGGTGGTGTAGCAGCTTGGATGTGCGGGATCCCCGTTATTTTGCATGAGCAAAATGGTATCGCTGGATTAACTAATCGCTGGTTATCAAAAATTGCAAAACGTGTATTACAGGCTTTCCCGGGGGCATTTCCTAACGCCCCTGTTGTTGGCAATCCTGTTCGTGAAGATGTCTTAGCACTTGAAGCACCGTCAGTACGATTAAAAGAGAGAACGGGGCCTATTCGTATACTGATTATTGGTGGTAGCCAAGGTGCTAGAATATTAAATCATACCTTACCCGTAGTTGCTGGTTTATTAGGTGAACATGTTACAATCTGGCATCAAGCAGGAAAAGGTGGCGAAAGTGATACAAAAATACGCTATCAGAATGAATTAGCAAAAAATTCAGTTAAATCTGAATATAAAGTTACTGAATTTATTGATGATATAGCGCAAGCTTACCAATGGGCTGATGTTGTTGTGTGTCGTTCCGGCGCATTAACAGTCAGTGAAATTGCCGCAGCGGGATTACCCGCTATTTTTGTTCCTTTTCAGCACAAAGATAGACAGCAATATTGGAATGCACTACCACTAGAAAAAGCGGGTGCCGCGCGAATTATCGAACAAAATGATTTAACGCCAGAAGTCATTGCACAAATCCTGAAAAATTGGGATAGAGAAACCTTATTAGCAATGGCAGAGAAAGCAAAAAGTGTTGCGATTACGGATGCCACAGAGCGCGTAGCAAATGTGATAATCGAAGTGGCAAAAAAATAAACGTAACTTGTAACCATTAACTTAGAGTGAAGAAGTAAATAGTGAATACACAACAACTGGCAAAATTAAGATCGTTTGTGCCTGAAATGAGAAAAGTTAAGCATATTCACTTTATCGGCATCGGTGGTGCGGGTATGGGGGGAATTGCCGAAGTGTTGGCTAACGAAGGGTATCAAATCAGTGGTTCTGATTTAGCACCAAACGTAGTCACACAACAACTCGTTGCCTTAGGCGCGACAGTCTATTTTAATCATCGCCCTGAAAATATTCGTGGCGCAAGTGTTGTTGTGGTTTCAACAGCAATTAGTGCAGAAAATCCTGAGATTATTGCAGCAAGAGAAGCACGTATTCCCGTTATTCGTCGTGCTGAAATGCTGGCTGAATTGATGCGTTATCGTCATGGTGTTGCAATTGCTGGAACACATGGCAAGACGACAACAACAGCGATGATTTCAAATATTTATGCGCAAGCAGGTTTAGATCCTACATTTGTTAATGGCGGTCTTGTTAAATCGGCGGGTACTCATGCTCGCTTAGGTTGCAGTCGGTATTTAATTGCTGAAGCTGATGAAAGTGATGCATCGTTTTTACATTTACAACCAATGGTTGCTGTTGTTACGAATATTGAAGCAGACCATATGGACACATATCACGGTAATTTTGACAATCTAAAAGAGACGTTTATTACCTTTTTGCACAATTTACCCTTCTATGGTCGTGCGGTGATGTGTCTGGATGACGATGTTATTCGTTCGATTATCCCTAAAGTGGGGCGTTATATTACGACTTATGGCTTTAGTGAAGATGCTGATGTTCGTATTACGCATTATGAACAAAAAGGTGCTCAGGGTTTTTTCACTATATCTCGTGAAGGTATGCCAGATTTACAAGTTGTATTAAATGCACCTGGTCGCCATAACGCATTGAATGCGACAGCTGCGGTTGCTGTCGCCACAGAAGAAGGTATTGCTGACGAACATATTTTAGCCGCATTACTTAACTTCCAAGGTACTGGACGTCGTTTCGATTTCTTAGGTTACTACGGTCTTGAGCATGTTAATGGTCAAGAAGGTGAAGTGATGCTAGTGGATGATTATGGTCATCATCCAACAGAAGTTGATGCAACGATAAAAGCGGCGAGAGCAGGATGGCCAGATAAACGATTAGTGATGATTTTCCAACCTCATCGCTATACACGTACTCGTGATTTATATGAAGACTTTGCCACTGTTCTCAATCAGGTTGATATTTTATTATTAACAGATGTTTATTCTGCTGGGGAAGCACCTATTGCAGGTGCTGATAGTCGCTCACTTTGTCGAACAATTCGTCAACGTGGGAAGCTAGATCCTATCTGGGTTTCTGATGTGGATAATATTTCATCAATATTAGCAGGTGTATTAACAGATAATGATCTTGTTTTAGTTCAAGGTGCTGGAAATATTGGTAAAATAGCGCGTCGCTTGGCCGAGACGAAATTACAGCCATCTTTCAGCGAGGATTAAGACAGATGTTTGAGCAAGTGAACATCATATATGGTGAAATAGTTAATAAAATAGCTGTAATGATGGGGTGTTATGAGGAAAATGACACAATATTAGCGAAAAAAACGATCGAAAATTCGCTTGCTCAAATCCATGTTGAGAAAAAATATCAGTTTAAAAGCAAGAAAAATGCAGAAAAATTCGCTATTTCTTCTTTTAAAGTAAATAATTCTCAACAGATTGAACAATTTAGTGATTTAATTATCAAACCTAAAAGTGTTCGTAAAGTATATATATGTAGGAAAAGTATTAATCGCTGGAATATCGGACAAAAGGATGGGCGATTCTCTTGTTTAAACGTTGCTCAGGAGTTAGTGGGTTAATATGTCACAAGCAGCGCTAAATATAAAAGAGCACAAAGATAAGCAACATTCTGGCAGACCGAGTAATGGGACTTATTTATCAGGATTAATCTTTTTCTTATGTGTGATTGGCACCATCGTTTGGGGTGGAATACAAGTAGTTAACTGGATGAAAGACGCAAATCGTCTGCCCATCTCAAAACTTGTATTAACGGGTGAGCGGCATTACACAACGAATGATGATGTGCGTCAGGCCATTTTGTCTTTAGGGCAACCGGGCACATTTATGACACAGGATGTGAATATCATTCAGCAAAAAATTGAACGCATGCCATGGATTAGGCAAGTCACTGTTCGTAAACAGTGGCCTGATGAACTTAAAATCCATCTGGTAGAATATGTTCCCTTTACCCGTTGGAATGATACTTACTTTCTTGATAAAGAAGGGCGCGTTTTCAGTCTGCCAACGCAGTTAGAAACCAAAGGAAATTATCCTTTGTTATATGGCCCTCAAGGAAGCGAAAAAATGGTGTTGTCAGGTTATATGGCAATGAGAGATCAGCTTCTTGCAAGTAACCTGAATTTAAAAGCAGCGTCAATGTCTGCCCGTCAAGGATGGCAATTAGTTTTAGACAATGATGTCCGATTGGAGTTAGGTCGTAAGGATAACGAAAAACGGATCGCTCGCTTTATTGAGTTGTATCCGATACTGCAACAACAAACAGATAAGCGAGTTGATTACGTAGATCTGCGTTATGACAGTGGTGGTGCAGTCGGATGGGCTCCTTTATTACTTGAGAATGAATAAACAAGACGTGGCAGATGACACGATGAAGGCGAAGGCAGAACAATAATGATCAAAGCGACGGACAGAAAATTAGTAGTTGGTCTTGAGATTGGTACGGCCAAAGTAGCTACCCTTGTCGGTGAGATCCTGCCTGATGGTGTAGTGAATATTATCGGGGTGGGAAGTTGTCCATCTCGGGGCATGGATAAAGGTGGCGTTAATGATCTCGAATCCGTCGTAAAATGTGTGCAACGGGCGGTAGATCAGGCTGAGCTGATGGCTGACTGTCAAATATCCTCAGTATATTTGGCGTTATCAGGTAAGCATATCAGTTGCCAAAATGAGATTGGTATGGTGCCAATTTCAGAAGAAGAAGTGACCCAAGATGATGTTGATAGCGTGGTTCATACCGCGAAATCCGTTAAAGTAAAAGATGAACACCGTGTTTTACACGTTATACCGCAAGAGTATGCCATTGATTATCAAGAAGGGATAAAAAACCCGGTTGGATTATCGGGCGTGCGTATGCAGGCTAAAGTTCATTTAATTACCTGCCATAACGATATGGCAAAGAATATTGTAAAAGCAGTTGAACGCTGTGGATTAAAAGTGGATCAACTGATTTTTGCGGGACTCGCTTCTAGTTTCGCTGTATTGACAGAAGATGAACGTGAATTAGGTGTGTGTGTTGTTGATATTGGTGGCGGTACAATGGATATCGCTATTTATACCGGTGGCGCATTAAGACATACCCGCGTTATTCCTTATGCAGGCAATGTTGTAACCAGTGATATCGCCTACGCATTTGGCACTCCGCCAAATGATGCTGAAGCGATCAAAGTTCGCCATGGTTGTGCATTAGGATCTTTAGTTGGTAAAGATGAAAATGTTGAAGTTCCAAGTGTCGGAGGTAGACCACCAAGAAGTCTGCAACGACAAACGCTTGCTGAGGTGATTGAGCCTCGTTATACCGAACTGCTCAATCTTGTTAATGAAGAGATTTTAAAAGTTCAAGAACAGTTACGACAGCAAGGGATTAAGCATCATTTAGCCGCAGGTATCGTGCTAACAGGTGGTGCTGCACAGATTGATGGACTTGTTGAATGTGCTCAACGTGTTTTCCACACGCAAGTACGGATCGGTAAACCGTTAAATATTACCGGGCTAACAGATTATGCGCAGGATCCCTACTATTCAACAGCGGTTGGGCTTTTGCATTACGGTAAAGAATCTCACTTTGGTGAGGAAACTGAAACCGAAAAACGCTCTGCTGTCAGTGGGTTATTTAAGAAACTCACTGGTTGGCTAAAAAGAGAGTTTTAATAATCAGACAAATTTAAAAAGAGGCCGTTTGAGCAAGCGGCCCTGAGAAGGCACAAAACGGAGAGAAATTATGTTTGAACCTATGGAATTAACCAACGATGCGGTGATCAAAGTCATCGGCGTTGGTGGCGGCGGCGGTAATGCGGTTGAGCACATGGTTCGTGAACGTATTGAAGGTGTAGATTTCTTTGCAGTCAATACGGATGCTCAAGCGCTACGTAAAACAGCGGTCGGACAGACTATTCAAATTGGTAATGCCATTACGAAAGGCTTAGGTGCAGGTGCAAATCCTGAAGTGGGCCGTAATGCTGCTGAGGAAGATCGCGAAGGATTACGTGCAGCACTTGAAGGTGCTGATATGGTCTTTATCGCGGCAGGTATGGGCGGTGGTACTGGTACTGGTGCTGCGCCTGTTGTTGCTGAAGTGGCTAAAGAATTAGGCATTTTGACCGTTGCTGTAGTGACTAAGCCTTTTAATTTTGAAGGCAAAAAGCGTATGGCATTTGCGGAACAAGGTATTACTGAGCTATCAAAACATGTTGACTCATTAATTACTATTCCAAATGATAAATTACTAAAAGTACTTGGTCGTGGAATTTCATTATTAGATGCGTTCGGTGCAGCTAATGATGTATTAAAAGGCGCAGTTCAAGGTATCGCTGAGCTAATTACTCGTCCTGGCTTAATGAACGTTGACTTTGCTGACGTAAGAACTGTGATGTCTGAAATGGGCTATGCCATGATGGGCTCAGGTGCTGCGAAAGGCGAAGATCGTGCTGAAGAAGCTGCAGAAATGGCGATTTCAAGTCCATTATTGGAAGATATCGACTTATCTGGTGCACGTGGTGTGTTAGTTAACATCACAGCTGGCTTTGATTTACGTCTTGATGAATTTGAAACAGTGGGTAATACCATTCGTGCATTTGCATCAGATAACGCGACTGTGGTTATCGGTACTTCCCTTGACCCAGAAATGAATGATGAATTGCGTGTGACTGTGGTTGCAACAGGTATTGGTATGGACAAGCGTCCAGAAATTACGCTGGTAACTAATAAACAGAATCAGCAAAGCGCAATGGAGAACCGTTACCAGCAAATGCAAAATAGTATGTCTTCTTTCTCTGCCGTAGAAGAAAGTAAGCCTGCTGCAAAAGCTGTTAACGAACAATCGACTCAGGCAAACAAAGAACCAGATTATTTAGATATCCCTGCGTTCCTGAGAAAACAGGCTGATTAATCGCCAAAAAGATTGGCATCTCCGCTTTTTGTGCTAAACTGTCCTGCCAATTATAAGTATAATGATTGGTAGGACGGATAACATTGCGAGATAAAATGATGATCAAACAACGGACATTAAAACGAATTGTACAAGCAACTGGTGTGGGACTTCACACGGGTAAAAAAGTTACGCTTACAATGCGTCCGGCGCCAGCAAACACTGGGGTCATCTACCGTCGTACTGACTTAAATCCACCGGTGGATTTTCCAGCAGACGCAAAATCAGTTCGTGACACTATGTTATGTACTTGCTTAGTAAACGAAGACGATGTGCGTATATCAACCGTTGAGCATTTAAACGCAGCACTGGCTGGTTTAGGCATTGATAATATCGTAATCGAAGTGAATGCACCTGAAATTCCAATTATGGATGGAAGTGCAGCACCTTTTGTTTTCTTGTTACTTGATGCCGGTATTGAAGAACTTCGTACCGCGAAGAAATTCATTCGCATCAAAGAAACAGTACGTGTAGAAGATGGCGATAAATGGGCAGAAATGCGCCCATACAACGGATTTAAATTAGATTTTACTATCGATTTTAATCACCCTGCCATTGATGCAAGTACACAGCGTTATAAATTAGATTTCTCCGCTGAATCTTTTATGAGCCAAATTAGCCGTGCTCGTACTTTCGGATTTATGCGTGATATTGAATATCTGCAATCTAAAGGATTGTGTTTAGGCGGAAGCTTCGATTGTGCAATCGTAGTTGATGACTATCGTGTTCTCAACGACGATGGACTGCGTTTTGAAGATGAATTCGTTCGTCACAAAATGTTGGATGCAATTGGTGATTTATTTATGTGTGGCTATAACATTATCGGTGAGTTCACCGCGTTTAAATCAGGTCACGCACTGAACAATAAATTGCTCCAAGCTGTATTAGCAAAAGAATCTGCGTGGGAATTTGTTACATTTGAAGACGAAGCACAAATGCCAGTAGCCTTCAAAGCACCCTCAATGGTCTTTGCTTAATTCCTGCGAAGGAAAGCACGTTAATTATCTCTAATTAACGTTCATCTTTGGCTGTACTTGTACTCTCTCCGGCAAGTGCAGCCAACCGTTCTAATCTCTCTCTTAATCTCTTCGGACTTTTCTCAGCTAAATACTTCAATGATTGTGCACTTTCTAAACTTAAATGACGTCTCTTTGTAGGCTGTTGTTCTTTTAATGATGATATTAAAGATTTTTTTTCTTGTTTTATTCCTAAAGACGGATTTATTTTGATGTCTATTGAGGATAAGGATGGTAAAAATTTCTTGTCTCAATGCAGAAAGTAATGATGGGATTTCATAACGTAAGCGGGTCAACCAACTTGCGTTTGCAACTTCAATAATTAAAATAGCATTGCGATAATTGGCAACACGGCACTTATCTCGTAAAGGAACGGGTAAAAGAGCCATGACGGCACGATTTAATTTTAGTAAAATCGTTGCGCGCTGTTGTATAAGTTGTAATGTACTCTTGTTGGAACCTTCAAGTTCAATGAAGATTTTTTCCAATGATTGTGGGTAACTATCCCGCATAGATTTTGACTCCACAAAATAAAGATTAATGAGCAACGAAGGTTAATGAGTATTATAAGTTTTTGGCGACAGTTTGGCAGGCGATATTTTTGGTCGCATCTGCTTTTAGGGATGGTAGCAGCAGGTATTGGAATGCCTTCGCTGTTGTCTGCTCATGCTGAAAATCCGCAGCAAACTGATACTCCTTCATCTCAAAACCGTCAAAGTCAGGCACTTATTGCGTTTGATAACTTATTCTTACGCCAAAGTGTACAGAATCCTGCCTCATCCTTCACCTTTAATTACTGGCAACAACACGCAGTAAAAAATGTGATCAAACAGCTCTCTTTTGCATTCACCATTAATTCGCCTGAATTGATGGTGAAAGCCAAAGATGAACCGTTACCTGTTTCTAATGTTGCTGAGGTTATGCTCGATACTCTGTATGCATTATTAACAGAGACGCCATCATCCGCACTAAGTAGCCTTCCTTTTTCTAGCTATATTTTAGTTCAGAATACCATTTCTTATCATACCGGATTATGGCTTGCTCAAATCCGTGGTATCCGCGCAGGGCCTTACCTAACAGCTTAATGGAGTCACTTAATCTAATAAGATTATGATTATCTCTGTTTATTGATAGATACAGAGGCTGTTTTCGCGTTTTCACGCCATAAATGAGAATAAAGATTTATGTTAGGTAAAATTGTAACCAAAATTTTTGGTAGTCGTAATGATCGTTCAATCCGTCGTATGCGCAAAGTTGTTGCTGAAATTAATAAACTAGAACCAGAATTTGAAAAGCTGACAGATGATGAGCTAAAAGCGAAAACAAATGAATTTCGTGAGCGTTTAAAAAATGGTGAAAAAGAAGAAGATATTTTACCTGAAGCATTTGCCACTGTGCGTGAAGCCAGTAAGCGTGTCTTTGGTATGCGCCACTTCGATGTACAATTAATAGGTGGTATGGTTCTAAATGAGCGCTGTATTGCAGAAATGCGTACAGGTGAAGGTAAAACATTAACAGCAACATTACCCGCATACTTAAACGCGCTATCAGGTAAAGGGGTTCATGTTGTTACTGTCAATGACTATCTTGCACAGCGTGACGCCGAAAATAACCGTCCTCTGTTTGAATTTTTAGGTTTAAGTGTGGGTATCAACTTACCTAATATGGCGCCACCAGTAAAACGTGAAGCCTATAATGCTGATATCACTTATGGTACAAACAATGAATTCGGTTTTGACTACCTACGTGACAATATGGCATTTAGCCCTCAAGAGCGTGTTCAACGTAAATTACACTATGCATTAGTGGATGAGGTTGACTCAATCTTAATCGATGAAGCGCGTACACCGCTGATCATTTCAGGTCCAGCAGAAGATAGTTCTGAGCTTTATATCCAAATGAATAAAGTGATCCCTCACTTGATCCCTCAAGAAAAAGAAGACTCAGATACTTTCCAAGGTGAAGGCGACTACTCTGTTGATGAAAAAACACGTCAAGTGAACATCACTGAGCGCGGTCTGGTTAAAATCGAAGGATTATTAGCAGAAGCTGGCATGATGAAAGAAGGGGAGTCATTATACTCACCTGCTAATATTATGTTAATGCACCATGTGACAGCTGCATTACGCGCTCACGCACTATTTACCAAAGACGTTGACTATATTGTTAAAGATGGCGAAGTGATTATTGTTGACGAACATACCGGTCGTACAATGCAAGGTCGTCGTTGGTCTGATGGTTTACACCAAGCGGTTGAAGCAAAAGAAGGTGTGAAGATCCAAAATGAGAACCAGACATTAGCGTCAATCACATTCCAAAACTATTTCCGTTTATACGAAAAATTAGCAGGGATGACAGGTACTGCGGATACTGAAGCATTTGAATTTAACTCTATCTATCGTTTAGAAACCATTGTTATCCCAACTAACCGCCCAATGATACGTAAAGATCTCCCTGACTTAGTCTATATGAATGAGCAAGGTAAATTTGCAGCTATTATTGAAGACATTCGTGAACGGACTCAAAATGGTCAGCCTGTTCTTGTTGGTACCATTTCCATTGAAAAATCAGAAGAGATTTCTAAAGCGCTGACTAAAGCGAATGTTCACCATAATGTACTGAATGCGAAATTCCACGCAATGGAAGCGGATATTATTGCTAACGCAGGTTTACCTTCAGCCGTCACTATCGCAACTAACATGGCTGGTCGTGGTACCGATATCGTGTTAGGGGGGAGCTGGCAAACAGAAGTGGCTAAACTCGAAGAGCCAACTGAAGAGCAAATTGAAGAAATCAAAGCTAAATGGAAAGAACGCCATGATGCCGTATTAGCATCAGGTGGTTTACATATTATTGGTACTGAACGTCACGAATCTCGTCGTATTGATAACCAGTTACGTGGTCGTGCGGGTCGTCAAGGGGATGAAGGTTCTTCGCGTTTCTATTTATCTATGGAAGACTCCTTAATGCGTATTTTTGCTTCAGATAAAGTGTCTGGCATGATGCGTAAATTAGGCATGAATGAAACCGAAGCGATTGAACATCCTTGGGTAACGAAAGCAATTGCTAATGCACAACGTAAAGTAGAAAACCGTAACTTTGATATTCGTAAGCAACTGCTTGAATATGATGATGTGGCAAATGACCAACGTCGTGCAATCTATACTCAGCGTAATGAATTACTGGATGTGGCGGACGTAAGCGAAACCATTGATAGCATTCGTCAAGACGTCTTCACATCAATGATTGATAACTATATTCCACCTCAATCACTGGAAGAAATGTGGGATATCGAAGGGTTAACAGCATGTCTCCAAAAAGACTTTGATTTAAATTTACCAATCAAAGAATGGTTAGATAAAGAGCCAGAATTACACGAAGAAACATTACGTGAGCGCATTTTAGAAAAATCTATCGAAGTCTATAAAGCGAAAGAAGAGATCGTTAGTGCTGAAATGATGCGTAACTTTGAAAAAGGTGTGATGTTACAAACGTTGGATTCATTGTGGAAAGAGCACTTGGCAGCAATGGATTATTTACGTCAAGGTATCCATTTACGCGGTTATGCACAAAAAGATCCAAAACAAGAGTACAAACGTGAATCGTTCGCTATGTTTGCTAACATGTTGGAATCATTGAAATATGAAGTTATCAGCACACTAAGCAAAGTACAAGTTCGTTTACCTGAAGAAGTTGAAGAGTTAGAACGTCGTCGTCGTGAAGATGCCGAGCGTTTAGCAAAACAACAACAATTAAGCCATGAAGTGACAAAAGAGTCTCAAATGTCAGCAGTAGATGGTCAAGTTGCCGCAGGTAAAAAAGTGGGGCGTAATGAACCATGCCCTTGTGGATCAGGTAAGAAATTTAAGCATTGTCATGGTCAGTTAGGTTAATGATAGTCGTTATCTAACCTTTCGTTGAACAAAGAAAATCCCGCTTAGTTATATAAGCGGGATTTTTTATGGTTGATAGAAAAAATTAAATTGAAGAGCGAAGATAGGAAAGATGACTTTTTGTAGCTTTACTTTCAGGATCTGACTTCGGTTTAACTAATCCCTCAATAATCGGACAATCTGGGTTATTGTCGCCTTGGCAATCTTTCGCTAAATGTTCTAACGTTTTTGTCATTCGTTGTAGTTCGGTAATTTTACGATTGAGATCTTCAATATGGGAGAGGGCAATAGATTTCACATCAGCACTAGCTCGTTCTCCGTTATTCCATAAAATTAACAACGTTGATATCTGTTCTGTTGAAAAAACAAGGGCTCGAGAATGGCGAATAAAACGGAAGCAAGCGACATCTGCATCAGTGTAATCGCGATAACCTGAGTCAGTACGAATAGCCTTTGGAATTAAGCCAATCTGTTCATAATAGCGGATCATTTTGCTTGAAATACCAGACTTTTTTTGCGGCTTGACCAATATTCATTATGTTCTCCTTATCGGATAATAAAGCACTCTCTATAAGTATAAAGTAGCTGTTTTATACTATTGAGCCAGACTCTTATTGAATCTGGCTATAAAGGAAATCAATGCATTAATGTTTTTTTATCGGTGCTTGAAAACGTTTTAGTCGTAAGGCATTACCCAATACAAATACACTTGAAAGCGCCATTGCTGCAGCTGCAATGATGGGTGAAAGTAACATGCCATTAATGGGATAAAGCATGCCAGCTGCGACTGGAATTAATAAGGCGTTATAGGCAAAAGCCCAAAACAAGTTCTGTTTGATATTACGAATAGTCGCTTGACTTAACGCGATTGCATCAACGACACCACGCAGATCACCTGACATTAACACGACATCAGCAGCTTCAATGGCTACATCGGTTCCTGTACCAATTGCTAATCCAACATCCGCTTGTGCAAGCGCTGGGGCATCATTAATACCATCACCAACAAAAGCAACTTTGGCACCTTTATTACTAAATTGTTTTAAGGCTTCAACTTTTCCATCAGGAAGCACTTCTGCTGCAATTTCATCAATACCTAATTGTTTAGCTATTGCTTTTGCAGTCGCTTCGTTATCACCTGTGATCATAGCAACTTTCAGACCTAAACTATGTAAGGCGTTAATCGCTTCTGGTGTTGTTTCTTTAATTGGATCTGCAACGGCAATAATTGCAGCAAGACGTCCATCAATAGCTGTATAAAGCGGGCTTTTCCCTTGCTCACCAAGTTGTTGAGCTGAAGAGATAAAGTGACTAACATCTAATCCCAGTTGTTTCATAAAGCGATCAGCACCAACAGATACCGATCTTCCACCTACTGTTGCACTAACCCCAAATCCAGGAACTGCTTCAAAATTTTCAACTGTAGCGAGCGAGAGTTTTGCCTCTTTAGCCGCATTAACAATCGCTTCTGCAATGGGGTGTTCCGAATACGTTTCAATAGCAGCGACAAGGCTTAAAACTTCGTTATATTCAAAACCTTCTGCTGGAATTAAATCGGTTAATTCAGGGCGACCTTTTGTTAAGGTGCCAGTTTTATCAAGTGCTACAACATTGACATCACGTAAGGCTTGTAAGGCTTCACCTTTACGGAAAAGAATACCTAATTCTGCAGCTCGCCCTGTACCCACCATAATAGATGTTGGTGTTGCCAATCCCATTGCACATGGGCAGGCAATAATTAATACGGCAACAGCATTAATAAGCGCAAAGGTTAATGCTGGCTCTGGACCAAAAGCTAACCAAATAAAGAAGGTGATCGTTGCACCTAACATTACCGCAGGTACAAACCACATGGTGACTTTATCAACAAGTGCCTGAATAGGGAGTTTAGAGCCTTGAGCCTCTTCTACTAAGCGAATGATTTGTGCTAATACGGTATTGGAACCAACTTTGGTGACTTTAAAACTAAAAGCACCTGTTTTGTTGATAGTTCCACCAACAACATCAGAGCCAATCTCTTTTGATACAGGGACAGGTTCGCCTGTTATCATACTTTCATCAACGTAAGAGTGACCGTCAACAATTTCGCCATCAACTGGTATTTTCTCACCAGGACGAACAAAAACGATATCTCCTATCACAACGTGATCGAGAGGAATTTCTAATGTCTCACCTTGACGAGAAACTCGCGCTGTTTTGGCTTGCAGACCCACCAAACGTTTAATTGCTTGGGATGTATTTCCTTTCGCTTTGGCTTCAAGCATTCTTCCTAACAAGATCAAGGTGACAATCACCACCGCTGCTTCAAAATAGATATTTGCTGTGCCCGCAGGTAAGACTTGAGGAATAAAGGTTGATACCACCGAATAGCCATAAGCGGCGGCTGTACCAACAGACACTAATGAGTTCATATCTGGAGCACCGCGTAATAACGCAGGTATTCCTTTTTGGAAAAAGCGTAATCCAGGACCAAACATCACAATAGTGGCGAGGATAAATTGAATATACCAGTTTAGTTGCTGCCCCAGTGTTTGAGTAACCCAACTATGTACACCAGGGATAAAGTGCGATCCCATTTCAATAACAAAAACAGGTAATGTGAATATCGTGGCGATAAGTAATGCACGACGTAATGAACGTTCCTCTTTTTCACGACGCTCTTCACCCAGATCTCGTGTATTTGCTGGATCATCAGATAAACGACGTGGTTTATAACCTGCATGTACAACGGCAGCTTCTAAATCGGTAATTGAGACCAAACCTGATAAATGGCGCACACGGGCACGTTCAGTTGCAAGGTTTACCGTGGCTTCTAATACACCAGGTACTTGAGCTAATGCTTTTTCTACACGACCAACGCAAGATGCACAGGTCATTTCTTCAATTGCCAGTTCAGTGATCTCTTCGGGTACTTTATACCCTGACTTTTCAATAGCATTAACAGCAACGGTAGGATCGGGAGTCGTTGTAAATGTTATATCAGCACGTTCAGTGGCAAGATTGACAACAGCATCTTGTATTTGCGGTACGGCTTTTAAGGCACGTTCGACACGACCAACACATGATGCACATGTCATGCCTTCAACAGGTAAACTCAGCCGATTGGCAGAGGACAACGTAGTCTTTGTGTTCATCAGAATTCCCCTCTTAAATATGGTATAGGATAAAGCTTAGGCTTTACCATTAGGGGAAGGTCAAGGGAGCAAGGATAATTTATTTTATATGATTTTATGTTTTTAATTCAATATCTTATACTTTTTTTGTTATTTTTTGTATTTTATTTGAATTTTAAAGAAGTGTAAATTTTTCGTCTAATTAAGAGAAATTGAAGCAGGTAAATAAAAACCCGCTTATCTTGATAACAAGCGGGTTTGGTTTACAAAAGAATAGGCATTACTCTTTTATTGCGTGTCTATTATTTTTCAGAAATAGACGATTTAGTGTTTACCGTTTCATTAACTTTAACTGGTGATTTTAATGACAAGTCACCTCCTGCAAGTTGTTTCACTAAATTAACAGCGGATGATTTGAGATCAAGATCTGCACCAGCTTCATATTGATGACCTTCAATATTGTTTAATTGGACATTGCTACCGCCTAAATCTACCTGTCCTTGCTCGCTTTTAATTTCAGCGCCTGTCAGTTTAGTTGTACCGCTTACATTTAGTGAAATATCATTTTTACTTGTTAACGTTGTGGTTTGAGTAACGGCATCATTATCAATATGAGAAATGTTGATATCCGCATTTGCTGTATGGCCTTCAGCACCTGTTACGATATTTTTGATACCATTACCTACGGTACCAACGCCTTTATCAATTTTGGCTTTTGTTTCGCTACTGATGCCGGTTTTATCTGCGATAGTTGAAGAAAGTGACTGATATTTATCAGAGATAACATCAGTTGCCGATTTGATACCTGAATCAATTGTTTCTTTGATCGTGTCTTCTAATAGTGATCCACCTGCTTTTGCTGTTTTATCAACTTGGCTAGATTTAGGATCATTATTGTGGTTGTAACCGACATTGACATCAACATTAACGTGGCGATCGCTGTCTTTTTGGCTAGTCACTGTAAAGTCACCGCCCACATGACCTGTCACATTATCCGCAGAAACATTGGCACCAGAAAGAGCGAGATTTTTGTCACTATTTACTGTTAATGTCCCTGTATCAACTGAAGCATTTTGGTGTGTGGATTTTTGTTGATCTTCAACGTTGACTAACACTTTGCCACCAATATTATGAATCGAGGTCGCTGGATTTTCTTCAGACACTTCTTTTGGCGTCGTATTAGTTTGTTTGCCATTTAAAGAAATATCAGTACCCCAATTATTTTTGTAATCCGTGGATTGTGCTGATGTCAGTGTGGTATCACCAGATTGAGACGTTAATTGTGCATCTTTGCTATTAACTTGAGTACCTTGAAGATTCACAGAGCTACCGTTGACGGTTAAATTGCCTTGGTTAGCAATTGTTCCACCTTCACGAGAGACCGTTTTTTCATCTTGTCTACCAATAGCAAATTCCGCGCCACCTAACCCATTGATAGAAGAAGATTTCTCTCCTGTTTTTTGACCGAAACCTGCTTGTAATCCACCCGATAAGTTTTTACCCGTTTCAGTACGTTGAGATTCAGTTGCTTGGAAATCAACTTTGTTAGTTGCTATCAGAGCAACATCATTTTCGCTGGTTAAATGAGTACCTTGTAAAGTTAGATTATGACCTGAATTTAACTCAATACCTTGAGAGCCATTCGCTGAACCTGCTTTTGCTATTGTCTGATCTTTTTGATGATTCGCACCACCTGCGTTAAAGCCACCACCGTAATCTTTACTGTTTGGTGTTGTACCTACTTTGAGGTTTGCACTGCCATTCACGTTATGTTGGCTTTCAGAGTGAGTCTCTGTTGCTTGTGCCAGTGTTAAATCACCGCCAGCATTGATCACCGTTTTACCCTCTTGAGCGTCAAACTTAGCACCTTCATAATATGCATCTTCACGTACATTAATATTGATATTGCCGGCTGAGTTAAACTGGCTACCATTAGCTTTCGTTGTGGTTAGGTTTGTATCTGTGGTTTTACCTTCGCCTTTAATCGCTACGGTAATATCACTACCTGTTTTCGTGCTGACACCAACTTGACCACCCCCCGTTGTTTCATGGAAAGACGCTTGGTGTTTATTTTGAGTTGCTTCACTGGTGTGAGTATTTGCGGTTAGTGATACATCACCTTGTGTGGATTGGTAATGAGCACTTTGGTCATGCAAGTTGTTATTACTATCAGAATTGATTTTACCCGCAGTAATGGATGTTGAAACCGCTTGGCTATCGCTTTGTGATTTCTGGCTGCTCCCCCCTTTAATACCGACGTCAACGCCGACATTCGGTGTTTCTAGGTTACTTAAGTTAGCAAGATTACTAATGGCATCTTTGAAGGTTACTTTTTTATCAATACCTTTGTTGCTATCAGGTTTAGCGACATCAACACCATCTTCAACGGCTTTTTTAATTGGCTGAGTAACACCACTGTAATCAAGATTGACACCCACATCGACACCGATATTTAAGGTGTCTGTTTGAGATGTTGCACTGTCATTTGCAGCAAGGTGATTGATATTTTCACCGGATTCTTTATATGCACCGTCAACTTTGTGTGATGTACCTTGATGCGTTACATCATTGTTTGCAGTGATGGTTAAATCACCCGCAACTTGAGTTTCACTACCTTTATTTTTAGTGAGTTCAGTTGTTGTATGCTGTTTATCATATTGGAAATCAGCTTTACTACCGATTTTATCAACCCCCCCCGTATAGCTAAAACCACCTGAAATGGTTCTATCTGTACTGTCTGTTTCTTTTTTGTTTTCTGTTGAAACAAAAGCAATATTGTCACCAGAAATAGTGGCATTACCTGCTGTTGTTTTCAAATCAGAACCAGCAAAAGTGACATCTTTATCCGCTTGAACTTTAACGTTGCCACCACTAATCGTCGATCCGACTTGTTCAGTTTCAGTGCTATTGTTTTTATTGGATGTATGAGTGATATGAAAACCTGCACTATATTGCTTGTCTTCAACTTCTTTAGCATGACCGGTGATCTCTAATGATGTTTTTTCATCATTGATTTTTGTCGTTTGCTGTGCAGATTTAACATTGATATCACCTAAAGACTTAATACCTAATTCATCGGCACTTTTAATTAAACTGCCAATTACATTGACATTTTTGCCACTCACTACGGTTAATTCTGCATCAGAAACTAATTCACTACCGGTTGAATGCTGTTGGTTAGTTTCATTCTTGTGAGAATTTTTAGTAATGTTAAATGCGGTACCTGTACGTTCATCTGTTTTAGTGATGGTTTCGCTAATCGCATTATCAATAACAACATCACCTTGCGTCGTTTTAACAAAGGCACCTTGATTGCCTTTTACTTGACTACCCGTGATTTTGACACTGTTATCTGCGGCAAGTAACAGCTGTCCGTCAGCCGTTAATTGTGTTGAATGGCTGACTTCTTGTTTGTTGTTATTATTCTTATTATTACCGCCGCCGATACCTCCCCAAACAACATGATTGTCGGTGATGGTTTTATCATTGTTGGTATTTTGAATATTAAGATGGATATCTTCTTTAGCGTTAACGACAACATTCTCATTAGAATGTAATTTTGCACCTTGAGCGGTAACAGAGCCTTCAGCATTTAAGCCCAGCGTTTTACCGGCAGTCAGTTCACTCGCTTTTAAGGTTTCTGTTTGATGGCTATTACTCCAGCTACCTGTCTCTAAACGCGAAGTATGGTTTCGTTTATAGCCATTTTCGCTGCGATTTTCTTTCTCAATTAATCCATGGATATTAATATCTTTATTGGCATTAATTGCTAGCGTGTTACCCGCATTAACGTTGGCGCCTTCAAGTGTAACATCGCCTTTAGTGGCCGTTAATGTTGCACTATTTTTGGCATCAATATGGCTACCCACTTGTTGTACTTGCTCTTTTTCTTTAGTGACATCATATTGCCAAGAATAGAACCAACGATTATCAGTATCCGTGTCTTTTTGCTGTAACTGTTTGCCATCAACAGTTAAATGAGCCCCTTGTAATAAAATATCATCCCCCATTAAATCAGAGGCTTTGATTTGGTTTTTATTATCAGCGACTAAAGTGATGTTTTTACCTTTTAACTCTGTTTTTGTGAGAGTTTGGCTTGAACCACTGTTATTAACAGCAATACCACCTCGATAATTTTGATAGTTTTCACTACCGTCTTTGTCATAACTGTCATAACGAACTTGACTATCCGTTTGAATATTGTCTGCTTTGACAGTTAATTCGTTATCAGAAACAAATTTACCCGTTAATTTTACACCACTCCCTTCAGCTGTATTAATGATACGAATACGGCCCGATTGCATACTACCAAAGAAATAACTATCTAAGGCTGACGCAGGTTTTTGTGATGAAAGAATATCAAAACGTTGAGAAAACGTATTTTGACCCGTTAATGCAGAAATTTCTGCAGCTGTTATTTTTCCTCTGCTATCAATCCGAGGTGCAATTAAATCCAAAAGACCGGGGGCGAGTAACCCGTTTTTACCAATAGAAAGCAAATTCGTATTATTGAGCGTGCTATAACCTTTTAACTCACCATTTTCAAATAGTGGATTACCTACAACCAAAGAAGAGCGACTAGTATTGATAAAACCGCATCCATCACAGGTAATACCATTTGGGTTAGAAAGTACATATTCCGCTGCTATACCAAAAACTTCTTGCTGACCTAATAAGAATGAAGGGTTACGACTAACAACTTCATTTAAAATTAAAGAAGCAGCTTGTCCATTCAAGTTACTGTTGGCGTTTAGCTGCCCAGCAAGTTGTGATTGTCCTGCCTCTAAAGCGTTGTTAAAAACAGCGCCTGGTTTGCCTACATTAAAGTCTTGATATTGGTTATGAGAAATACCTTCGCTGTTGGGCGTAACGATATTAATGACTTGAGTGCCACCATTAACTGATGAAACATTCGGTCCTTGATTGCCCGCATCAGGAATAATACCGCCAGCATATGCATTTAGTGATACGAAAATAATCGCTAACGATGCAGCAAGCCTACCCGAAGGAGAGAGCTTGAAGTTTTTTGATTTCATAGAGTTTTCTCCGTTTATTGCTATGAGTGTGAATCAAAATAAATATGAAAATCTAACTAACACTTGAGTAGGGTCTTTGGTTTTATTGGAATTCGTTTGGTTGTAAAGTAAATGTCCCTTAGCAACTTCAAGATCGAATTGTGCTTTTTGATATTGGAGGTTTAAGCCCGAACTTAGCCCATAGCCACTACGCCATCCTTCAGAGTTGCCATGTTGTTGAACTCGGCCCACATCAAGACCAATTCGAGGGGTGATTGAAAATGTATTTATTCGATAAGGATAAGAAAGCGTATTACGCAAATAGCCACCGTTATCGCCAGATAGCGTGCTTTTATCAAAGCCTCGAAGGGCGTTTTTATCCGTTAAACTAAGCCATTCCACACCGGGTAAACTATCAGGACTATATTGACCCAATAAGGCGCTATTGAATAAAAATGTAGAATTTGAGAGTGCAAAACGGTGTTGCCAATTGGCAAAAAGCTTAACTTTTGTAAAGCGATAGTCATTACCATTGCTATTCGTAACATGAGGTGATCCGTCTGCACCAAACCAACCAATGGCTTTCTCAGCACTTAAATTAATGCTGATGACACCACTTGGAATAATGTGTAAATGGTTAACGCCTAGCTCTACCGTTGTAAGTGCAGGGCTACTTAGGTCAAGGCGGATTTGGCTGAAATAGTTACGTATTCTTTTATGTGTTACCTGTATATTTAAGGTATCAATCTGTTTTTGACTACGATAAAAAGCGTAATCACCCCTTAAACCAACTTGTGTGGTATCACCCGATAAACGCACAGTACGTGTTTGTAATGCTTGATGAAATTCATACTCGGAATAGCTACCAAACGTACTGAATGTCAATGCGCCATAAGGTAAAGAATAGAGTAGGGTATAAGCATGATTAAAACGTGTATTGGGATTATCAGTGGTAATGTTGGCATTTAAGCTAACAAAATCAGATAACCCTAATGGGCTGTCTAAGCTTGCATTTGTTCGAACTAACCAGCGTCCTGAGTTTTTTTGTCCATAATTATCACTTGAAATATTTATGTGCCATGGTGCTTGCCGCTGATTGGTTAGCTGAATAATAGAGCCACCTAATTGCGTACCAGGCAATATATCGAGTTTCACTTTATTCGATTGTAAGCGGTTTGCTTGATCGAGTCCTTGGTCCAATTTTGAAAGTTTAAGAGGCTCTCCTTCAATATGAGGGAAAAGTAACGCAGTGTTAACGCCTCGATCACCACCTTCTATTTTTTCAATAAAACCTTCAATAACATACAACCCAAGTTGTTGCTCTTGATTTGGGCGTAAAAATTGGACTCTGGCTGTGATATAACCATGCTGAAGGTAGCGTTGAGTTAACTCTTTGACTAAACGGTTAACGTCAGCACTTTTTATACATTGCTCTGGCAATGGCGTTAAAGAATCAAGATCTTTGTCATTAAGTAAAGTAATTCCTTGAATGTAAACGCCATTAATAGGTAAACAATGTTTTGATTCAGTAATAAGTGTGGGGGTAGGTGAAACCTCTAATACATTTTCTTGAAGTTGTTGATAGCGATTTTGTTCAATAAGTTGATTTATTTCACGTTGACTATCTTGTAATGCGCGCCGCGATTCTCCCATCGAACCTAAATAACCGGCATCATTTGCTGTTAATCCACTGGCTGAAAAACTACTTAATAGTGTT